>NZ_JBMNDR010000008.1:0-110202 GCF_052543235.1 Streptomyces sp. SAS_272
GTCGACCGGCGCCGGAGCCCTCGTCCGGCATGGTTCGCTCGGTCGACTCAGCCGCACTGGCAGGGGCTGCCCGACTGGCAGCCGCAGCCGCACCCGGAACCGCAGCCGCACGCTCCGATCAGCATCAGGTTCCTGATCTCGGCGGGCTGCTCGGTCGGGTGTTCCTGGGTGGGGTCGGACGTCGGAGCGCTGGGGGACTCGGCCATGGGTTCCTCCCGGAGGCGTAGGGCCTGTGCCCATTCCATGCCCGTTCCCCTGGGCGCATCAACGGCGCACAGTGGCTTGCGCACGCCCTGAGCCGGATCCGGCACGCCCCGGCCCGCGTCCCGCCGCCTCCGCCTCGGTGCGCGCGCCGCCCCGCTTGCGCGCCGCCTACGCCCCGGTCCCGGCGTCGGCACCCGTGGCGCCGGAGCCCGCCGTCGGCTGGATCTCCGGCGGCAGGTCCTGCTGGAGCTCGTCCGCGTGCTCGCCCGTCACCAGGAACACCACACGCTTCGCGACGGCCACGGCGTGGTCGGCGAACCTCTCGTAGTAGCGGCCGAGCAGGGTCACGTCGACCGCGGTCTCGATGCCGTGCTTCCACTTGTCGTCCAGCAGGTGCTGGAAGAGCGTGCGGTGCAGCAGGTCCATCTCGTCGTCGTCCTGCTCCAGCTGGAGCGCCAGGTCGACGTCCTTCGTGATGATGACCTCGGCCGCCTTCGCCATCAGGCGCTGCGCGAGCTGGCCCATCTCCAGGATCGTGGCGTGCAGGTCGTGCGGGACCGCACGGTTGGGGAAGCGCAGCCGGGCCAGCTTCGCCACGTGCTGGGCGAGGTCGCCGGACCGCTCCAGGTCGGCCGACATCCGCAGGGACGTGACGACGATCCGCAGGTCCGTCGCCACCGGCTGCTGCCGGGCCAGCAGCGCTATGGCCCGCGCCTCCAGGTCGTGCTGCAGCTCGTCGACCCGCTGGTCGGCCTCGATCACGCTCTCGGCCAGCTTCAGATCGGAGTCGAGGATGGAGGTCGTGGCGCGTCCGATCGCCGACCCGACCAGCCGGGCCATCTCCACCAGGCTGTCGCCGATCGAGTCCAGTTCCTCGTGGTACGCGTCCCGCATCAGGGTTCCCTCTCGTACGTGGTTCTCGGGGTTCGGTTCGGGTTCGGGCTCGGGTTCGCCGGGGTCCGCTCCTGCTGAAGTCCGGGTCCTTCTCGGGCTCCGGGCCCCACGGTGCCACGGTCCGCCCCGTACGCGTCGATTTCCGTCACCCCAAATGAACCACCACTGGCTCCAAGGTGAACTCTGGGCGACGAGTGTTCGAGGTCGCACCTCCGTAGCTGTGGCCAGGACGGATGGCATGCCTAACCTGAGGGCATGAACGTGAACGCGGCGGTCGCCGCAGCGGCAGCGATCGCCGGTGTGCTCACCGGTGTCATCGCCGTGCTGGCGTTCCGCTGGAGCGAGCGGGAGCAGAAGCGCCCCACCCGCACCTCGCTGCATACGGACCCCATGCTTCCGCCCGGCGTGGACACCGTCCTGTCCGTCCTGCGGTCCTCCGCCGTCGTCCTCGACGAGGCCGACGCCGTCGTCAAGGCCAGCTCCGCCGCCTACGCCCTCGGGCTGGTGCGCGGCGGCCGGCTCAGCGTGGAACCCATGCTGAAGATGGCCCGGGACACCCGGCGCGACGGGGAGATACGCCAGGTCGAGCTGGACCTTCCCCGGCGCGGGACCGGGCGCGGCGAGGCCCTCGCCGTGTCCGCCCGGGTGGCGCCGCTGGGCTCCCGGCTGGTGCTGCTCCTGGTGGAGGACCTCACCGAGGCCCGTCGCATCGAGGCGGTCCGGCGGGACTTCGTGGCGAACGTCAGCCATGAGCTGAAGACCCCGGTCGGCGCGCTCTCGCTCCTCTCCGAGGCCGTCATGGACGCCTCGGAGGACCCGGAGGCGGTGGAACGGTTCGCCGGCCGTATGCAGATCGAGGCGACCCGGCTGACCAGCCTGGTCCAGGAGCTGATCGACCTGTCGAGGGTGCAGAACGACGATCCGCTCGAGGACGCGGAGCCGGTCGGCGTGGCCGAGCTGGTCGCCGAGGCCGTGGACCGCTGCCGGCACCAGGCCGGCGCCAAGCAGATCACCATGGCCTCGAACGTGGGCGCGCCCGACGGACCCGACCCGTCCGGCGTACCGCTCGAGGACGACGCCTGCGGGCTGCGCGTCTGGGGGAACCGCGGCCAGCTGGCCGCCGCCCTCGGCAACCTCGTCGAGAACGCCGTCAACTACTCGCCCGCCCGCACCCGCGTCGGCATAGCCGCCCGCCGGGTGAGCGCGCCGGGCGGGGACCAGATCGAGATCGCCGTGACCGACCAGGGCATCGGCATCTCCGACAAGGACAAGGAGCGCATCTTCGAGCGCTTCTACCGCGTCGACCCGGCCCGCTCCCGTGCCACGGGCGGCACGGGCCTCGGGCTGGCGATCGTCAAGCACGTGGCCGCCTCGCACGGCGGGGAGGTCACGGTGTGGAGCGCCGAGAACCAGGGCTCCACGTTCACCCTGCGACTGCCGGAGGCGGGCCCGGCCCGTGACCGCGCGGAACAGTACCCGGACCCGGACGAGGTCGACGACGTCGACGACCTCGACGAGGTCGCCATCTCCTCCTCCCATCCTTCGCCCCGGGCCCCGTCCCGCGCCTCATCCCCCGATTCGACCGCGTACCAGACGCTTTCCGCCCCGGAGGTCCTTCCGTGACCCGAGTGCTCGTCGTCGAGGACGAGGAGTCCTTCTCCGACGCCCTTTCCTACATGCTCCGCAAGGAGGGCTTCGAGGTCGCCGTCGCGACCACCGGGCCCGATGGACTCGACGAGTTCGAGCGCAACGGCGCCGACCTCGTGCTCCTCGACCTGATGCTGCCGGGGCTGCCCGGCACGGAGGTCTGCCGCCAGCTGCGCGGCCGCTCCAACGTCCCCGTGATCATGGTGACCGCCAAGGACAGCGAGATCGACAAGGTCGTCGGCCTGGAGATAGGGGCCGACGACTACGTCACCAAGCCCTTCTCCTCGCGCGAGCTGGTCGCCCGCATCCGGGCCGTCCTGCGCCGCCGCGGCGAGCCCGAGGAGGTGTCGCCGGCGGCCCTGGAGGCCGGTCCGGTCCGGATGGACGTCGACCGGCACGTGGTGACGGTCTCCGGTTCCAAGGTCGACCTCCCGCTCAAGGAGTTCGACCTGCTGGAGATGCTGCTGCGCAACGCCGGGCGCGTCCTGACCCGCATGCAGCTCATCGACCGGGTCTGGGGCGCCGACTACGTGGGCGACACCAAGACCCTCGACGTCCACGTCAAGCGCCTGCGCGCCAAGATCGAGCCGGACCCGGGCGCGCCGCGCTACCTGGTCACGGTGCGCGGCCTGGGATACAAGTTCGAACCCTGAGCCGCCCGCCGGTCCCGCACCGTCGGGCCCTCGCCGTCGGGTGGACGGGGAGGCCGAACGCCTGTGGGGCGCCGGTAGCACCTGGAGGGGGCCAGGCGCGACGCGGTCAGCAGGAATCCCCGTGAGGGGTGCGCCAGGAGTTCGAGCCGTGGGCTCAGGACCGCCGAGGGCGGGAACCCAACCAGGTTCCCGCCCTCGGACGTTCTCACGACCGCTCAGTGGCCGGCCGCCGCGCTGTTCGAGGCGCTCGCGGAAGCCGGGCCGGACGGGGAGGGCGAGCCGGACTCGGCGGTGCCGCCCGCGCCCGCCGACTCCGAGGGCGACGGCGAGGCGCCCTTGGAGGGGGACGCCGAGGCGGTCGGGATCTTGCTCGGTCCCCAGCCGGAGAAGTAGCCCTCGGCCGGCACGACGAAGGCGGCCAGCTTGACCGCGCCGGTCTTGCTGAAGGTGAAGGTGATGTTCTGCGCGTCGCCGTTCTTGACGGCCTCACTGCTGTTCGGCAGGACGGCCGAGGCGTTGCCGGCGCCGCCGATGACGAGCGAGCCGTGGGCCGGGACCGTCAGCTCGCCCCTGCCCTTGGCGGGCTTGAGCTCGGCGGACTTGCCGGTGCCGTCGAGGGTGATGGAGTCGAGCGTCTGCGGGTCGTCGTCGGCGTTGAAGACGGTCGCCGAGACCACGGCCGGCCCGGTGGACTCCAGGTCCGGCTGAGTGATCACGACGACGTTCTGCAGCTTGATCTCGCCGACCTGGGCGGCGGCGTTGTCCGGCTTGATCTCCAGGGTCTGGGAGTCGTTTCCGGCGCCGCAGGCGGCGAGCGAGGCGATCGAGAACGCGATGGCGGAAGCGGCGAGGGCGCCGCGTCGAAGGCTGCTGCTCACGGCGGCTGCAACTCCTTGAACGCACGGGCGGCTCTCATCCGAGACAAAGCCGCCCTAAGGATCAGTCAGGGGCCTCAGGTTATCGAGCCGTTCCGGCGCCGCCGCACCCGACCCGCCTCTTCGGCGATCTCGGGCCGAGTCGGACGCGCGGCGGGGGTTCGTCCCTCCTGTTCCGAGTGGGCCCCGTCACTTCCGTCACTCTCGCCCCAAGAGTCAGAAGCAACGCGTCAGCCACTTTGGCTTCACCGGTCGTCCGCCTGCTCGTCGGTCATTCACATAAGCGCGGTCGACGCGCACTCGCGGATTTTCCGTGAAGGAATGCGAGGCCGTCCGGGGAATTGATCACGGCGCCGGGCGAACGGCCGATGATCAATTCCGGAAACGAGCGGTAACCGGCCAGGCGCTCCGAACGGAGTAGCGGAAGTCGCACGCGCGCAAGCGGACATATGTGGACGTTCGTCCGTTCGGGCGGGCCTCCGGATGCGTGTAACGTACGCGTTTCGCCCCCCTCGGAGAGTGGCTCCGACCTGCGAATACCCGCTTCCGGGGACCCTCCGCAGCACGTTCGTGTCGCAGTTGTCAAGCCCCGAGATATGCCCTGACCTGCGAAAACGCCATTCAGGAACCGCAGTTTCCGTGTTACCCTGGATAGCCACGGAAGGGGTACCTGTCACATGACGTTCAAGGTTGGCGACACCGTGGTCTATCCCCATCACGGGGCCGCGCTGATCGAGGCTATCGAAACTCGCCAGATCAAAGGCGTGGACAAGACCTACTTGGTCCTGAAGGTCGCCCAGGGTGACCTGACGGTACGTGTGCCAGCGGACAATGCGGAGTTCGTCGGCGTGCGTGATGTGGTCGGTCAGGACGGGCTGGACCGGGTCTTCGAGGTGCTGCGCGCGCCGTACGCCGAGGAGCCCACGAACTGGTCGCGTCGTTACAAGGCAAATCTGGAGAAGCTCGCCTCCGGCGATGTCATCAAGGTCGCGGAAGTCGTGCGTGACCTGTGGCGTCGTGAGCGCGAGCGCGGACTCTCCGCAGGTGAGAAGCGCATGCTCGCCAAGGCTCGCCAGATCCTGGTGAGCGAGCTCGCGCTCGCGGAGAACACCAACGAGGACAAGGCGGAAGCCCTGCTCGACGAGGTTCTCGCGTCCTGACGCCGGGCCTGGACCGGCCTCAGCGCACTGAGGAACACTGAACTGCCGCGGTGCCCGATGACGTATTTCCGTCGCCGGGCGCTGCGGCATGTCCGCGCCCGGACATCGCCCTGCGCCCGGCTCTGTACGACTCCTCCGGTGCGCACCGCCCGACGAGTCGACCGATCCGCCCCACGAGGGTGAAGATCCCCCGATACTTGGTGTGCCGGGCCCGGGCTGCCGCCTGACCGGCGCGTCACGGAAGGGTCCGGTCAAGGCGTCGCGCCCGGCACTTCCCAGGCCATACCCACGCCAGGCCGGCACACAAACCTGACAGGAACCGATGTCTGACGATTCGCGTCCCTCCCCCGCGCCGACCCGCACCGCGGCGGTGATTCCGGCCGCCGGGCGAGGTGTCCGCCTCGGTCCGGGCGCCCCCAAAGCGCTCCGCACGCTCAGCGGCACGCCCATGCTGATCCACGCGGTGCGCGCGCTCGCCGCGTCCCGCGCGGTCTCCCTCGTCGTCGTCGTGGCCCCACCGGACGGCACCGCGGAGGTGAAGTCCCTCCTCGACGCGCACGCGCTGCCCGACCGCACCGACTTCCTGGTCGTCCCCGGCGGCGAATCCCGTCAGGAGTCCGTGAAGCTGGGCCTTGACGCGCTGCCGCCCGGCCACGACATCGTGCTGGTCCACGACGCCGCCCGGCCCCTCGTCCCCGTCGACACGGTGGACGCCGTCATCGAGGCCGTGCGCGACGGCGCCCCGGCGGTCGTCCCGGCACTGCCGCTCGCCGACACCGTCAAGGAGGTCCGGCCGGCCGAGACCGCGGGCGACCCCGAACCGGTCGTCGCCACTCCCGAGCGCGCCCGGCTGCGGGCCGTCCAGACCCCGCAGGGCTTCGACCGCGCCACGCTGGTCCGCGCCCACGAGACGATCACGGACGACGTCACCGACGACGCCAGCATGGTCGAGCAGCTCGGGCTGACCGTCGTCGTCGTCCCCGGTCACGAGGAGGCCTTCAAGGTCACCCGCCCCCTCGACCTGATCCTCGCCGAAGCGGTCCTGGCCCGCAGGAGGCTCAACGATGGCTTCTGAGACGCCCTCCGGAGCCGTGCCGCTGCCCCAGGTGGGCATCGGCACCGACGTCCACGCCTTCGAGGAAGGCCGCGAACTGTGGTGCGCCGGCCTCAGATGGGAGGGCGAGGGACCCGGACTGGCCGGACACTCCGACGCGGACGTCGTCGCCCACGCCGCCTGCAACGCGCTCTTCTCCGCCGCCGGACTCGGCGACCTGGGGCAGCACTTCGGCACCGGACGCCCCGAGTGGTCCGGCGCGTCCGGCGTCACGCTGCTCACCGAGGCGGCCCGGATCGTCCGCGAGGCCGGTTTCCTCATCGGCAACGTCGCCGTCCAGGTCGTCGGACCCCGCCCCAAGATCGGCAAGCGGCGGGACGAGGCCCAGAAGCTGCTGTCGGAGGCGGCGGGCGCGCCGGTGTCCGTGTCCGGAGCGACGACGGACGGACTGGGCTTCCCGGGCCGCGGCGAAGGCCTGATGGCGGTGGCGACGGCACTGGTCGTGCGACAGGCGTGAGCACGCCGGGCCGAGGGCCACAGCGAGACCCCGGGGCGCGGCGCAGGGGCGACCGCCCGACCGCCCGGCCCGGCGTCCGCGAACGGCAAGCCTGCCGCCCGGAGGAGGTGTCGGACATCGCCCCGCGCCCACTACCCTGGAGTGGTGACTATTCGCCTGTACGACACCAGCGCCCGGCAGATCCGTGACTTCGCCCCGCTCACACCGGGTTGTGTCTCGATCTACCTCTGTGGCGCCACCGTGCAGGCCGCCCCGCACATCGGGCACATCCGCTCGGGCCTGAACTTCGACATCATGCGCCGCTGGTTCGCCCACCGCGGCTACGACGTCACGTTCATCCGCAACGTCACCGACATCGACGACAAGATCATCGCCAAGTCGCACACCCAGGGCCGCCCCTGGTGGTCGATCGGGTACGAGAACGAGCGCGCGTTCAACGACGGCTACCAGGCGCTCGGTTGCCTGCCGCCCACCTACGAACCCCGCGCCACCGGGCACGTCCCCGAGATGATCGAGATGATGCGCGGTCTCATCGAGCGGGGCCACGCCTACGAGTCCGACGGCAACGTCTACTTCGACGTGCGCTCGTTCCCCGGCTACCTGGAGCTGTCCAACCAGGACCTCGACGACCTGCGCCAGCCCTCGGGCGACGGCGAGACCGGCAAACGCGACCACCGCGACTTCGCGCTGTGGAAGTCCGTCAAGCCGGGGGAGCCGAGCTGGGAGACGCCGTGGGGCCGCGGGCGGCCCGGTTGGCACCTCGAGTGCTCGGCGATGGCGCACAAGTACCTGGGCCCCGTCTTCGACATCCACGGCGGCGGCCTCGACCTGATCTTCCCGCACCACGAGAACGAGATCGCCCAGGCCAAGGCCTTCGGCGACGAGTTCGCGCGGTACTGGGTGCACAACGCCTGGGTCACCATGAGCGGCGAGAAGATGTCGAAGTCGCTGGGCAACAGCGTCCTCGTCGCCGAGATGGTCAAGCAGTGGCGGCCCATCGTGCTGCGCTACTACCTCGGCACGCCCCACTACCGCTCGATGATCGAGTACAGCGAGGAGGCCCTGCGCGAGGCCGAGTCGGCGTTCGCGCGGATCGAGGGCTTCGTGCAGCGCGTCGTCGAGAAGGCCGGCGGGGTCGTCGAGCCCGCCGCCGAGGTGCCGCCCGCCTTCGCCGACGCGATGGACGACGACCTCGGCGTGCCGCAGGCGCTGGCCATCGTGCACACCACGGTCCGGCAGGGGAACTCGGCCCTGGCCGCCGACGACAAGGAAGCCGCGGTGGCCCGCCTCGCAGAGGTCCGCGCCATGCTCGGCGTCCTCGGCCTGGACCCGCTGGACGCCCAGTGGGCCGACGAGGAGAGCCGGGGCGAGGACCTGCACGGCGTGGTCGACAGCCTCGTACGGCTCGTCCTCGACCAGCGCGAGTCGGCCCGCGCCCGCAAGGACTGGGGGACCGCGGACGCCATCCGCGACCAGCTCGCCCAGTCCGGCCTGACCATCGAGGACGGCCCGCAGGGTCCGCGCTGGACGCTGGGCCCGCGCTAGCGCCGCGACGGGGCTCCGCGAGGAGTCCCGTCCTTGATCGACTGTGCCGCCCGGCCGTCCGGGCGGCACACTGCATAAGACATACGTACGACGCTCACGGAGACGAGAGACACATGGCAGCCAACAACCGCCGCATGTCCGGCAAGAAGGGCGCGCAGGTCGGCAGTGGCGGCCAGCGGCGCAAGGGCCTCGAGGGCAAGGGTCCGACCCCGCCCGCCGAGATGCGCAAGAAGCACAAGGCGAACCGCATCGCGAACGCCAAGGCGAAGCAGACCGCGCGCCGGCCCGTCCCGCGCGGCCGCGGCGGCAAGGGCACGTCCGAGATGGTCGTAGGCCGCAACCCGGTCGTCGAGGCGCTGCGCGAGGGCGTGCCCGCGACGATGCTGTACGTCCAGCAGTTCATCGACAACGACGAGCGGGTGCGCGAGGCGCTGCAGCTCGCCGCCGAGCGCGGCGGCATCCACCTCATGGAGGCCCCGCGTCCCGAGCTGGACCGTATGACCAACGGCCTCAACCACCAGGGTCTGGTCCTCCAGGTCCCGCCGTACGAGTACGCGCACCCCGAGGACCTGGCGTCGGCCGCCTACGACGGCGGCGAGGACCCGCTGATCGTCGCCCTCGACGGCGTCACCGACCCGCGCAACCTGGGCGCCGTCGTCCGCTCGGTATCCGCCTTCGGCGGGCACGGCGTCGTCGTCCCCGAGCGGCGCGCGGCCGGCATGACGGCCGGCGCCTGGAAGACCTCCGCCGGCACGGCCGCCCGCACCCCGGTCGCCCGTGCCACCAACCTCACCCGGGCCCTGGAGGCCTACAAGAAGGCCGGCATCGCGGTGGTCGGCCTGGCCGCCGACGGCGAGCACGAGGTCGGCACGCTGAAGGCGCTGGACGGCCCGGTCGTCATCGTCGTCGGCAGTGAGGGCAAGGGGCTGTCCCGACTCGTGGGCGAGACCTGCGACTTCCGCGTCCGCATCCCGATGCCGGGCGGCGCGGAGTCGCTCAACGCCGGTGTGGCGGCGGGCATCGTGCTGTACGAGGCGGCTCGCCGCAGGAGCTGACGCGGCTTGGGTGGACTCGACGACATGCCCGCCTTCAAGCCAGGCGACAAGCCGGGTTTCGTGTCCGGCGACATGCTCGAAGACGCGAGAACGCATGTCCGCGAGTTCACCCGAACGGGTTAATCCCGGCGCGTAGTGCAACCTTGACGGAGTCCGGACAGATCCGGCGGGTCAAAGCAGTGTCCTAACGACACGTCACTCGGTTAGATGAGTGTGGACACCAGAACACCCCGCACACCCACGGGGGACCGCTCGTCGGGATTCGACGACGCTCCCGCGCTGAGCATGGTGAAGGTGCCGAGCGACCCGGCGCAGATCATCGTCAGCCACGCGAGCTTCCGCGTGCAGCTGGCCGCGTCGACGCGGCGTAACCAATCCCCGCGGATCGCCCGGCATGTGAGCGCCATCGATGACACCGCGCGCATGGCCGCCGTCGGGGCGGTGGGCCGAGCGGGCGCCGCCTCCGCGGGCCGCCGTCGGGCCGTCGTCTGGAGCGGCAAGTCCGCCCCCGACGACACCGGCGCCCACCGACTGCTCCAGGCCGTGCGGGCAGGCAGCATCGGTCACGGCGAACCGCCCGCCGCCGACGCCGGAGCCACCCAGGTCATCCCCCGCGTCGGCGACCGCGGATACGACGGCGACCTCGCCGCACAGACCCTCGAGACCCCCGTCGTCGGCGCCCAGCGCCGGCCCGCCGCCGGCGAACACCGCATCCTGCCCCACATGCGCACCGTCGGCAGCGCCTACGACGAACCGGCCTACGACGACGCCCAGTTCGAGGACTTCGGCCCGACCGGCGCCGGCCCCGACCCGGACCGGGCACCCGCCCCCCGCACCCGGCGGCACGGCGAGGACCCCGCCCGGCACGCCTACTTCCCGGGCCGCCGGATGAACCTCGGCGTGGTCCTGCTCCCGCTGCGCATCTTCCTCGGGTTCATCTCCATCTACGCCGGCATGGGCAAGCTCTGCGACCCCGTCTACTTCGACGGCGGCAAGCGCGGCTCCATGGTGAAGTGGCTGAACACCCTGCATCCCTGGGAAGTCGCCGAGCCCCTGCGCCAGTTCGCCCTCCACCACCCCGTCGGCTCCGGCCTCGTCATCGCCTTCCTCCAGGTCGTCGTGGGCGTGCTCACCGTCCTCGGCTGCTGGCAGCGCATCGCCGCGGTCGTCGGCGCCGGGCTCTCCGCCGCGCTCATCGTCACCGTCAGCTGGAAGACCACCCCGGTCTACGACACGCCCCACATCATCTACCTCGCCGCCTGGTCGCCGCTGATCATCGCGGGCGCCCCCGTCTACTCCATCGACGGCCGCCTCGCCGCCGGCGCCTGGCGCCGTCTCGGCCCCCGTTCCGACCTGTGGGAACTGCGACGCTACGTCCTGCGCCGCGGCGCCCTCGTCACCGCGATCGTCGTCGGACTGACCCTGCTGACCGGCTCCCTGCTCGGCGGCGCCGTCCGCGACGCCGACCGCGTGATCGTCCCCGGCCCCGGCGAGCCCCCGCGCAACGAACTGCCCGGCTCGCCCCTGCCCGGGAAGCCCGGCACGCACAAGGCCTCCCGCAAGCCGGCCGCCTCCACCTCGCCCACCCAGGACGCCACCTCGGCCGCCCCGACGGCCGGCGCCGACAGCGAACCCTCCGAGTCCCGCGACACCGGCACCGCCGGCGCCGGCGGCGGAGCGCCCAGCCAGACCCAGGGCACCGCCGGCCAGGCCCCGCCCGAGCACTCCGCCCCGCAGCAGCAGGCCCCCAGCACCAGCTCCGGCCCCAGCTCGGGCGGCTCCACCAGCAGCTCCGGCGGCTCCGACGGCGGCTCGAACGGCGGCGGCTCCACCTCCTCCGGCCAGCCCGGCCTCGTCGGCGGCCTCCTCGGGTAGACCCGCCGGCCCGGATGCGAGGGCCCTCGTGAGCGGAGAAGGGTGCCGTGCGCGGTGAGCGCACGGCACCCTTCGTGTCGTCCGCGGGCGCAGCGGGAGCACCCGGGCCCGCAGCCGGACCATCCGGGCTCTCACAGGCCGGTCACGACCGCCCGACCGGCGGTGCGACCCTCGTCAACGCCCTCAACGCCCTGGCCGCCCCTCGACGCACCTCAGCGCCTGTCGGTGGCCCTCTGCGATCCTCAGCGCCCCTGCGTCGCCAGTTCCTTCGCCGCCTCCGTCAGATCCTTCGCGGTGTCGATGGCCCGCCAGTATGCCCCCTGCGGAATCGGGAAACCGGCCAGCCGCCGCTCACGCGCCAGATGCGGGAACGTCGTGCGCTCGTGGTCGCCGCGCTCCGGCAGCAGCCCGGCGAACGCCGGCGAGAACACGTACACACCCGCGTTGATCTCGTACGTCGTCGGCGGCGCCTCGATGAAGTCCGTGATGTGACCGAAGCCGTCCGTCTGCACCGCACCCCACGGAATGCGCGGGCGCGCCAGGGCCAGCGTCGCTATCGCGTCGCGCTCGGCGTGGAAGTCGGCCATCTCGCGCAGCGAGAAACGGGTCCAGATGTCACCGTTCGTGGCGTACCAGGGCCGGTCGGGACGGGGGAGACGAGCGGCCGCGTACTTCAGGCCGCCGCCGCGGCCCAGCGGCTCGGTCTCCACGACCGTGGTGACGTCGACGGGCAGATCGGCCGTCTTCAGCCAGTCCTGCAGCACCTCGGCGAGATGTCCGCAGGAGACGACCACGTCCGTCACGCCCTCCTCGGCGAGCCAGACGAGCTGATGGCCGATGATCGGCGTCCCCGTGCCGGGGATCTCGACCATCGGCTTGGGCCGGTCGTCGGTGTAGGGACGCAGCCGCGACCCCTGGCCACCGGCCAGGATGACGGCTTGTGTGGGACGGGACGCGGCGTGCGGATCGGTCATGACCGCACTGTACGTGCCGCCCGTGCGCAGGCAGGAGTGCGGATCCCCCGGCGGGAGGGGAGCCCCACGCTCCGGAACGGGCGCCGGGCCCGGCGGCCCCTCAGCCGCGCGCCGCCAGGACGCCCGACGCGAAGGCCGTGTCGCACACCGGGCGGGAGTACGACTGCGCCCGTGACGGGCCGTACATACGGACCGCCGCGCGGCCCAGCGCGCGGGCGATGGACGAACAGTGCCGCGCCAACGAAGGCTTACCGTTCACGGCGGCCTGGAGATGGGTCAGGGCGACGCCCGGATCCTTCTCCTGGAGCTCGGACAGCAACTGGTCGCGCAACACGTCCTGCGGGGCCTTGGCGGCCTTCCGCGAGGACTGGTGCACGGCGGAGACGTCGGAGGCGGTGAGCACCGAATCCGAGGGGTTCCCCGACCAGTTGACCCGGGTGACCGCGAGGGTCCCGGAGAGCACCATGACGACGGGCAGGACGAGAGCGAGCGAGCGGCCGATCCGGCGGGCTGGGCCGCCCCGGCCGCTGCGCGTGCGCTGGGTGGTGGAGTGGTTCGCGGAGTGCTTCACGCGTGAGAGGGTAGCGTGCAGTAATGAGTCCGCGACAATGAGTCACCCGTACGGGGGATGGAGCTTTGCTCCTTTTCGGGTAGGGCGTTGACGACCGCGCACCGAAATGTCCGCTGTGCCGGGGATTTCGCGCGCACGAAAAAAAGGCCCCGCAGCAGGCTGCGAGGCCTTTTTCACCGACCAGAGTGAATCGACGGCGTTTAATCAGGCGCCGTCCACGGTCGTCGGCCCGTTCCGGGCAATCCCGGGGCGGGTCCGGTCAGTCCGACAGACGGGCGCCCGTCGACGTCGAGAACACGTGGGTCTCGCCCGCACGCGGAACGACGTGCAGCGTGCTGCCCTTCTCCGGGACGTCACGGCCGCCGACGCGCACCACGAGGTCCTTCGTCTCGCTGCCGACCTGGGCGCTGCCGTAGACGAAGGCGTCCGAGCCGAGCTCCTCGACCACGTTCACCGTGACCGCGAGACCCTTCTCCACCCCGGTGGCCACGTCGAAGTGCTCCGGGCGGACGCCCACCGTCACCGTCTTGTCGGTGGCGGCCGCGAGCGCGTCACGCTGCACCGGCACCACCGAGTTGCCGAACTTCACGCCGCCGTCGGTGATCGGCACCTCGACGAGGTTCATCGCCGGCGAACCGATGAAGCCGGCCACGAACAGGTTCGCGGGCCTGTCGTACATGTTGCGCGGGGTGTCGACCTGCTGCAGCAGACCGTCCTTCAGCACCGCCACCCGGTCGCCCATCGTCAGCGCCTCGACCTGGTCGTGGGTGACGTAGACGGTGGTGATGCCGAGACGGCGCTGCAGGGACGCGATCTGCGTACGCGTCGACACACGGAGCTTGGCGTCCAGGTTCGACAGCGGCTCGTCCATGAGGAACACCTGCGGCTCGCGCACGATGGCGCGGCCCATCGCGACACGCTGGCGCTGACCACCGGAGAGGGCCTTCGGCTTGCGGTCCAGGTACTCGGTCAGGTCGAGGATCTTCGCCGCCTCCTCGACCTTCTGCCGGATCTCCGCCTTGTTCACGCCGGCGATCTTGAGCGCGAAGCCCATGTTGTCGGCGACCGACATGTGCGGGTACAGCGCGTAGTTCTGGAACACCATGGCGATGTCCCGGTCCTTCGGCGGCAGGTGGGTGACGTCACGGTCGCCGATGCGGATCGCACCGCCGTTGACGTCCTCGAGCCCCGCGAGCATGCGGAGCGAGGTGGACTTACCGCAGCCGGACGGGCCGACCAGGACGAGGAACTCGCCGTCCGCGATGTCGATCTCGAGCGCGTCGACGGCGGGCTTCGTGGAGCCCGGGTAAATCCGGGTCGCCTTGTCGAACGTAACAGTGGCCATGGCTCTGAGGCCCCCTTCTACCGGCAGGAACGTGCCGGACGATCCGTTGTAGGAAGGTGGTTGGTGTAGTCCACATGAGCGAACTGGGTCAGGACGCTACCCCGCGTTCGCCGGATCTGTCAGTACTCGAAGGCATGTGAACTTCGCGGAAATTCTCGAGCGAGGCGGAGCGAATCACTTTTGACCCTGATTCCCGCTGCGCCGCCCGCAGCCGCCCGCACGCAGCCCTGTGAGCTGCGCCTGACCGGCCTTGCCCGGGCTCCACAGGCGATCCGGCCGACGGCCCGTCGGTCCTCCACCTCCTTCGCGGCCCTCGCGTGGCGCGGAGGGGAGATGTTCGTGGCCGTGAGAAACGGGGGCTGTGTACAGTGGAGCCGCCTCGCGTGCGGCGTCGTCGCGCGCGGTGCCTCCTTAGCTCAGCTGGCCAGAGCAACGCTCTTGTAAAGCGTAGGTCGTCGGTTCGAATCCGACAGGGGGCTCCTTCAGGGAAAGCCCAGGTCAGGATGTTTCTGGCCTGGGTTTTTCCGTGCTCTTCGGGCGTTGTCGTCAGCCGCGCAGGAGGCGGGCGGTCTCCAGCCGTCTCGGCTCCGGGGGGCGGCCGTCCTCGATCTCCCAGAGGCAGTCCTGGAGGACCCGGGCGAGGGTCCAGGCGCGGGCCCGTTCGCGGTCGAGGCCGAGGGCGGCGGTCAGCGCGTCGAAGCGCCAGCGCACGTCCGCCGGGTCGTAGCGGTCGGCGATCGCCGGCAGGAGTTCGAAGCCCGGGTCGCCGGCGAGGGGTTTGGGGTCGATGGCGAGCCAGGGGGCGCGGTCGGCGGCGAGGACGTTCTCGTAGTGCAGGTCCCAGTGCAGGAGCCGGTCGCCGGGTTCGGCGACGACCTCGCGCAGGGCGGCCGCGCAGTCGGCGATCAGGCGGCGGTCGGCCGGTTCGGGGACGTGTTCCAGGGCTCGGGGGGCCTCTTCCAGCATGGCGTGGGCGATGTCGCCGAGGCGGCGCATGTCCCTGGGCGCCGGGAGGGTCGTCAGGCGGGTCAGCAGGCCGGCGATGACGAGGACCGCCTCGTGGACGTCGTCCAGGTGGGACAGCATGCGGGTCGGGTCGAGGCGTTCGAGGAGCATCGTGCCCGTGGGCTCGTCGTGCCGGAGGAGGCGGACGGCGTGGTCGCCGTTCCAGAGGCGCAGGGCGACGGGTTCGCCGGCGCTCTCCCCGTCGAGGATCTGGAGCTTGAGGACGGCCCGGGTGTCGTCGGCGGCGGTGACCGGCAGGACCAGGGCGCTCACCCCGTGCATGGAGGGGCCGTCGACCCGTAGTCCCCAACGGTCGAGGAAGCTCTGGGCGAGGGCCGGGAGAGCGGTGATGAAGGCGTGCCCCGCCGGGCCGTTGTACTTCACCTGTTCCGCGGCGAGTGCGGCCGGAACGTCGATCACCTCGGGGACGATACTGGGCCGGGTGAGAGGGCTCAGGGGATTTTCCGGGGTCGGGCGGGCGGTGTGGGCGTACGTCCGCAGTGCGCCCGGCACGTATGTGTGGCTGGCGGTCCTCTTCGTCACGACGGTCGCGCTGCACCGCATGTCCCCGGAGTTCGAGCAGGAGTTCCTGCGGCAGCGGTCGACGAACATCCATGAGCTGTCGAGGCATCCGGTGCGGGTGCTGGTGGCGAGTGCGATGTGGATCGACGGGGGGCACTGGGTGCCGTACGCGGTGCTGTACACGGTGTTCCACGCCCGGGCGGAGCGCTGGCTGGGGACGGCGCGGTGGCTGGCGGTGTGCGCGGCGGCGCATGTGCTGGCGACGTTGGTCAGTGAGGGCGCGCTGGCGGTGGCGATCCAGGAGGGGCTTGCTCCGCAGTCGTCGGTGGAGACTCTGGATGTGGGGGTGAGTTATGCGCTGTCGGGTGTGGTGGCGGTGCTCTTCTACGGGATGCGTTCGCCGTGGCGGTATGCGTATCTCGTGGGCGTCCTCGGTTTCTACGGTCTTCCGCTGGCGGTGGCGCCGACGTTCACGGACTTCGGGCATTTCGTGTCCGTGCTGATCGGGTTGGGGTGTTTCCCGCTGGTCAGGGGGCGGGGAAAGGTGCGGGATCCGAAGGGGACAGCGGCTGTGCCACCGGGTCAGCGATCACGGTGAAGGCGACTGCGCGCCGCTCGGGACACGACGACGGGACGGGGGCGTTCTTCGGCTCGTGGCTGCTCATGGCTGCTCGTGGCTGATCACCGCTGTCTGCCGTCGGGGCTGATCACCGCTGTCTGCCGGCGGGCGGGGT
The DNA here is from genome assembly GCF_052543235.1 of Streptomyces sp. SAS_272. NCBI lineage: Bacteria > Bacillati > Actinomycetota > Actinomycetes > Kitasatosporales > Streptomycetaceae > Streptomyces > Streptomyces sp. SAS_272. Next base: position 16,631 of record NZ_JBMNDR010000008.1, read on the forward strand.
CACGGGGTCAGGATCACTTTGCCGGTGGTTCCGCGGGTTTCGAGGGCGTGGTGGGCTGCGGCGGCTTCGGCGAGGGGGAAGGGGTGCACGGCGGGGGTGAGGCGGCCGGCGGCGGCTTCGGCGAGGGCGCGTTGTTCGAGGGCGCGGAGGCCGCCGGCCTTCTCGAGCATCACGGGGCCGAGGACCGAGCGGGAGACGCCGTCGACGAAGTGGCCCCGGCCGTCGCGGATGCCTTCGGCGGACCAGCCGAAGACCAGGTGGCTGCCGCCGGGGGCGAGGAGCGCGACGGCCTCGCGGGCGGCGTCCGCGCCGACTCCGTCGAAGACGACGGTGACGGCGCGGGGGCCGAGGCGGGCGCGGACCTCGGCGGGCCAGGCGGGGTCGGTGTAGTCGACGGCGAGGTCGGCGCCGGCGGCTTCCACGAGGGCGGTCTTGCGGGGGCCGCCCGCGAGGCCGACGACGGTGGCGCCGGCGTTGCGGGCGTGTTGGACGAGGAGGGCGCCGATGCCGCCGGCGGCTGCGGTGACCAGGGCGACGGAGTGGGGGCCGAGGTCGGCGAACTGGGCGATCCCGAGGGCGGTGCGGCCGGTTCCGATCATGGCGACGGCCTGGGCGGCGTTCAGCCCGGCCGGGATCTCGTGGAGGCGTTCGACGTCGGTGACGGCGAGTTCGGCGTAGCCGCCGGGGGCGAATCCGAGGTGGGCGACGACGCGTCTGCCGAGCCAGGTGTCGGGGGTCTCCTCGCCGAGGGCGTCGACGACGCCGGCGACTTCGCGGCCGGGGACGGTGGGCAGGGTGGCGGGGAGAGGCGCGGGGCCCTGGACGCCTTCGCGCAGGGCGGTGTCGAGGAGGTGGACGCCGGCGGCCTCGACGGCGATGCGGACCTGGCCGGGGCCGGGTACGGGGTCGTCCACCTCCTCGTAGCGGAGGTTGCCGGCGGGGCCGAAGGCGTGGAGGCGGATGGCGTGCATGTGGGTCCTCCGGTGGGTGCTGCGGGTTGGCTGCTCCAGCGTTCAACCTCAAGTCCGGTCGAGGTCAAGGGGCGGCGGCGATTGTCAGTGGCGGGGTGCAGCATGGGGGTATGGCGAGGACAGGCACAGGTGCAGGCGGGGGCGCGCGCTCGGGGGCGGCCACGGGCGGGGCCGGAGGCAGGGGGTCCGGAGGCAGGGGCGCCGGCGTGGTGAAGGGCGCTCGGCGGCCGGAGGTGCGGCTGCCGGTGCTGGAGCCCTTCGCGGACGGCGAGCTGGAGCCCGACGGGGACTACGACGGTGTGGAGTTCCGTGAGCTGGATCTGGCGGGGCAGGACGGCGGGGGCGCCCGGTTGATGGACTGCGCGGTGACGGGGTGTGCGCTGGACGGGACGCGGCTGCGCAAGGCCCGCGTCCTGGACTCCGTCCTCACCGGGCTGCGGGGCGTCGGGACGGATCTGGCGGAGGCGACGCTGCGTGACGTCGAGGTGCTCGAAGCCCGTCTGGGCGGTGCGCAGCTGTACGGGGCGGTGCTGGAGCGGGTGGTGGTGCGCGGCGGCAAGATCGACTATCTGAACCTGCGTCAGGCGCGGTTGCGGGACGTCGTCTTCGAGGGGTGTGTGCTGGTCGAGCCGGATTTCGGGGGTGCGCGGCTGGAGCGTGTCGAGTTCGTCGACTGTGCGGTGCGGTCCGCCGACTTCACGGCGGCGACGCTGAGCGACGTGGATCTGCGGGGGGCGGTGGAACTGGGCATCGCGGGGGGTGTGGGCCGGTTGTCGGGCGCGGTGATCAGCGCGGCCCAGCTGCTGGATCTGGCTCCGGTGCTGGCGGGTGAGCTGGGGATCAGAGTGGAGGGCTGACGGGGGTCATTTCACGCGGGGGAAGCGTGCCTGGAGCGTCCAGACGGCCGGGTTCTCGCCCAGGTCGTCGTGCAGGTCGATCAGGTCGGCGAGCAGGTCGTGCAGGAAGTCGCGTGCCTCGCGGCGGAGTTCGGCGTGCGAGAAGGTCAGCGGGGGTTCCTCGGCCGGCATCCAGTCGGCCTCGACGTCGACCCAGCCGAAGCGGCGTTCGAAGATCATGCGGTCGGTGGACTCGGTGAAGTCCAGTTCGGCGTACTGCGGGCGGGAGGCGCGGGAGCCCGCCGGGTCCTGGTCGATGTGCTCGACGATGTCGCACAGCGCCCACGCGAAGTCCAGCACCGGCACCCATCCCCAGGCTGTGGACACCTCGCGGTCCGACTTGGTGTCGGCGAGGTAGACGTCCCCGCAGAACAGGTCGTGGCGCAGGGCGCGGACGTCCGCGCGCCGGTAGTCCGTCTGCGGCGGGTCGGGGAAGCGGTTGGAGAGGGCGTAGCCGATGTCGAGCACGTAGGCGATGGTGTCACGGCCCGGTGTGGGCGCCGGACGTCCCCATAGGATCACTGGTATGTCCAGATCCATGCGGTGTGTTCCGTTGGCGGCCGGGTTACTTGCCTGCAGCCTCGCCCTGGCGGCATGCGACGGGGATGCGGGGGGCGGCTCCGACGGGGCCCCCGGTGTGGGCGACCCGTACTTCCCGAAGGCGGGCAACGGCGGCTACGACGTCTCGCACTACGGCCTGACGCTCGCCTACGACCCGGACGGCGGGCGTCTGAGCGGCTCTGCCGTCGTCACGGCCCGCGCGACTCGGGATCTCTCCGCCTTCCGCCTGGATTTCGCGGGCCTGGAGGTGGCGGGGGTGACCGTCGAGGGCGCGGCGGCCGAGTTCCGGCGGGACGGCCAGGAGCTGACCGTCCGCCCGTCGGACTCCCTGTCCGAGGGCGAGACCTTCGAGGTGGCGGTCCGCTACTCCGGCAGCCCGCGCACGATCACCGATCCGGACGGTTCGAAGGAGGGCTGGCTGCGCACCGAGGACGGGGCCCTGGCCCTCGGTGAGCCGGTCGGTTCGATGGCCTGGTTCCCGGGCAATCACCATCCGTCGGACAAGGCGGCCTACGACATCGCCGTCACCGTCCCGGAGGGCCTGACAGCCGTCTCCAATGGGGAGTTGAGGAGCCGGAAGGCGGCGGGCGGCGGCCGTACGACGTTCTCCTGGCGGACCGCCGAGCCGATGGCGAGCTATCTGGCGACGGTCGCCGTCGGCGACTTCACGGTCACCGATTCCACGACGCGCGACGGTCTGCCGGTGTATGTCGCGGTCGATCCGACGCAGGCGGCGGCGAGCCGTGCGGTGCTCGCCCGGCTGCCCGAGGTCATGGAGTGGGCGCAGAACAACTTCGGCCCGTACCCCTTCTCGTCGGCCGGGGCGATCGTCGACCGCCCCGGGGACGTCGAGTACGCCCTGGAGACCCAGAACCGGCCCGTCTACCCGGGCGCCCCCGACCTGCCGACCCTGGTGCACGAGACCGCGCACCAGTGGTTCGGCGACTCCGTGACGCCGAAGAGCTGGCAGGACATGTGGCTCAACGAGGGATTCGCGACCTACGCGGAGTGGCTGTGGGCGGAGGACGAGGGCGGTGCCACGGCGGAGCAGACGTTCACCGGGCTCTACGACCACGGCGTCGAGGAGTACGCGGATCTGTGGGACTTCCCGCCCGCGAAGCCGACGAGCGCCGCCCATGTCTCCGACGCCCCGGTCTACCAGCGCGGCGCGATGGTGCTGCACCGCATCCGGCAGACCGTCGGCGACGACGCCTTCTACGACATCGTGCAGGGCTGGGCAGCCGCCCACCGGCACGGGAACGCCGACACGGACGCCTTCACGGCGTACGTCGAGAAGGCGGCTCCGGACGCGGACTTCGACGACATCTGGGCGGACTGGCTGTACGGGAAGGGCAAGCCGGAGCTCCCCTGAGCCCTCCGAGCCCCTGAGCCCTCCGAGTCCCTTATGCCCTCCGAGCCTCTTGGGCCCTCCGAGCCCTGAGCCCGGTCTGTCTCCCCGCCTTGCCCGGCGTCGCGGTCAGGCCGTGCGGTGCGTCGCCTCGTGTTCGTCGAGCAGGCGGGCGAGGTCGGACGGCCACACCGGCTCGGCGGACGCGTGCAGTTCCCGCCGGGGCCACCAGCGCCAGCCGAGGATGCCGTCGGCGGTGTGGGCGGCTGCCAGGTCGGGGCCGGCGGGCTCGCGGTGCGGGCCCGGGGTGACGTAGATGTGCTCGTGCTGGCGGATGACGACGTCGGAGCGGGTGAAGTCGTGCTCCCAGGTGCACAGGAGGGGCCCGGGCTCCAGGTCGTTCCAGCCGGTCTCCTCGCGCAGCTCGCGCAGGGCTCCCTCGCGGGGCGACTCGCCTTCCTCGAGTCCGCCGCCGGGCAGTGCCCAGTGCGCGCCGGCGTCGGGGTCGACGTACCGGAAGAGGAGGACGGAGCCGCCGGGGTCGACGACGGCGACACGGGCGGCGCGGCGCAGCCGTGGCAGCGGTTTGCGCAGCACGGCGCAGGGGCGTCCGTGTCGCAGATCCGGGCGGTGGCCGATGACCTCGTACCCGAGGGCGGTCCAGAACGCGAGGCCCTTGGGGTTGGCGTCGAGCACGGCGAGCCGGAGGCCGCCTCGGCCGTCCGTCCGGAACCGCTCCTCGATCTGCTCGGCGATCCGGCGGCCGTGCCCCTGGCCGTGCTCGGCCGCGTCGACCATCAGCAGGCCGATCCAGGGGTCCGGGTCTGCCGGGTCGGGGTGCCGGGCCAGGGTGATGACCACCCCGACCAGTCTTCCCCCGCTGCGGGCCAGCAGCACCTCCACCCCTTCGGTCGCCGCCTGTTCGGCGAGCGCCGCCGCCACCTGCTCCGGCCGGATGTCGTGCGGATCCGGGAAGTCGCCGCTGAGGGCCTGGAATTCGCGGTTGGAGGCGTAGAGGGCGGTCAGTTCGGTGAGGAGGGGGCCCGGGATGTCGTGGTCGGCGGCGAGGGGGAGGGCAGTCAGGATCATGGGCCGCAGGGTAGGGCCTGCCGGCCGGTCAGACCCCGACCGATTCCGCTCCGACCTGGCCGCGTGAGAGCAGCATCCGCTCGAGGAGGTTGCGTGTCGCGCGTTCGACGCGCGGGTCGTGGTGGTCCTCGTCGTGGAGGGCGAGGGGCCAGAAGAAGGTGCCGGCGGCGAAGACGAGGGTGCCGCCCTCGTGTTCGGTGAGGCCGGTGTTCTGGATGCGCCGCTTGTGGCCGCTGCCCTTGGCGGACTTGTAGCGGTAGGGGGACTCCGAGAGGAGGGTGCGGGTGGCGCCCTTCGGGGACGGCATCCTGGTGTCGTAGCCGTCGGCCTCTACGGCCACGAGGCCGGGTATCTCCTCGCCGTCCTTGAGCCCGGTGCCCTCCCAGAACCAGTGGTCCGGCCGGCGGACGACCAGGGGCGCGGGTTTGGCCAGGATGCCGTTGTACTGGACGCCCAGCACGCCCTGTTCGGCCCGCCCGCTCTTCTTGCCGTGCTTGTCCTCCAGGTCACGCCAGCGTTCGGTGGGGCCGTTCGCGTCGGGGGACGGGTCCACGGCGGTCTTGTAGCAGGCGACGGTACGGGACGGGGCGCCGTCGGCCGCGCCGGTGAGCCGAATGTGGAAGTAGACGTTGTTGGCCGCGAGGAAGGCGAGGTGGGTGCCGGCGTCGACCGCCTTGTCCAGCACGTCCCGCATGGCCTTCGACCAGTACTCGTCGTGGCCGGGGAAGATCATCGCCGTGTAGCGCCCGGGGTCGATCCGGCCCTCGTGCAGGTCGGCGCTGGTCGCGTACGTCACATCGTGGCCCTCGGCCTCCGCCCAGCGCGTGAACGCGACGTCCAGCTCGGCCCACCGGGGCATGCCGTGGTCGGAGTAGGGGCGGTCGAACGACACCTGGAACGCGCGGTGGTCGCTGTCCGCGACCGCTCCGGGGCGGGGGTAGCCCCGGTAGAGGTTCTTGCCGGTACGGCCGTCCATGGGCCATTGGTTGTAGGCCTGGTAGGTGGTGAAGGGGAGGACCACCAGGAGGTCCGACGCGCGGTTCTGCTCGCGGACGACGAACGGGGTGCAGCTGCGGTGGCCGTCCTCGGCCTCGAAGACCGCCACGTAGACGCCCGATATCCAGGTGCTGGGGATGACGTGCGTCCAGGACGGACGCCAGTCGCACACGATGGCGCCGGTCTCGGGGTGCGGGGCGGGGGTGGGCTGCCGGGAGCCGGTGAGCTCCGGTCCGGTGGCCATCAGGCGGCCGCCCTCGCCGTCGTAGTGGCCGAGCCGGTAGAGGGTGACGCGGAAGGGCTGCGGGACCCGGACGGACACGTGGAAGGAGATCGGTTCCCCGGGGGCTACGGAGGTCGTCGACGCGTAGCCGTGGATCTGCCCCAGATGGTCCTTGGTGCTGAGGCGTGCGTCCGCAGGGACTTCCCAGTCGGGCGTTCCCTCGTGCGTGTTCTCGTTCACGACCGGGTTGGCGCCCATGGCGGTGGCCTTGCGGACGGTCGGCGGGGACGCCGACGGGGGCTCCGCGGGGGTCTCGCGGTAGGCGTAGGCCGCTCCGATCCCGGCGGCGGCGACCGCCCCCACCCCGAACGTACCCATGGCCCTGCGACGACTGACGACGGACATGTGGAACAGGCCCCCCTGGCACCGGCACACGGTCCGCGCACGCGCTGTTCACTCGTCGCACTGCCGTGTGGACTGTCAAACCTCTCTGCTGCACCGCGAGCTCGGTCGCAGTGCAGGTTCGGGGTCGTGACGGTCGAGCGACTGGTCAAGCCGCTGGTCACACGAAGACCGCCCGCCCTCTTGGTAGAGGGCGGGCGGTCCGGTGAGGTTGCCTGGGAAACCTTTGTTGTTCGAACGTTCTGTGACGTTCGGGTGGATCAGACGCTGACGCCGAAGTCCTGGGCGATGCCCACGAGGCCCGACGCGTAACCCTGGCCGACCGCGCGGAACTTCCACTCCGCGCCGTTGCGGTAGAGCTCGCCGAAGACCATGGCCGTCTCGGTGGCCGCGTCCTCGGAGAGGTCGTAGCGGGCGATCTCGGCCCCGCCGGCCTGGTTGACGATGCGGATGTAGGCGTTGCGGACCTGGCCGAAGTTCTGCGAGCGGTTCTCCGCGTCGTAGATCGAGACCGGGAAGACGATCTTGTCGATGTCGGCGGGGAGACCCGCCAGGTTCACGTTGATCGCCTCGTCGTCGCCCGCGCCCTCGCCCGTGCGGTTGTCGCCGGTGTGGACGATGGTCTGGTCCGGCGTCTGCTTGTTGTTGAAGAAGACGAAGTGACCGTCGGAGTAGACCTTGCCCTGCAGGTTGACCGCGATCGCAGAGGCGTCGAGGTCGAAGTCCGTGCCGGTGGTGGTGCGGACGTCCCAGCCGAGGCCCACGGTGACGGCGGTCAGGCCCGGAGCCTCCTTGGTGAGCGAGACGTTGCCACCCTTGGACAGGCTTACAGCCATGGTTGGGAGTCCTTCCCTCGTTGCGTACGGCTTCGTACGGGCTTCGTACGGGCACGAAGCTACAGCTATCCCTATGAACGCAGCGAAGGGTGCTCAAGGTTCCCCGCCACTCCGCGTTTCTTTGCTTTCTTTACCGAGGGATATTCGCGTGACTCGGGCCGGTCCGGGGCGGGAACATGGTGGGCATGTCTGGTCCCTATGTCGTCCGCGGCTCTGTCTCGCTTCCCGAGGCCGAGCTCATGTGGCGTTTCTCGCGGTCTTCGGGGCCGGGCGGGCAGCACGTCAACACCAGCGACTCACAGGTGGAGCTCCGCTTCGACGTCGGCCGCACCGAGGCGTTCCCCGAGGTGTGGAAGGCGCGGGCGCTCGAGCGGCTGGCCGGGCGGCTCGTCGACGGCGTCGTCACCGTCCGCGCCTCCGAGCACCGCTCCCAGTGGCGCAACCGCGAGACCGCCGCCGTACGCCTCGCCGCCCTGCTCGCCGAGGCCACCGCCCCGCCGCCCAAGCCGCGCCGGCCGACCCGGATCCCGCGCGGGATCAACGAGCGCCGGCTGCGGGAGAAGAAGCAGCGGTCCGACACGAAGCGGGGCAGGACCGGCCGCGACTGGTCCTGACGCCGCGGCGCCTGATCGCGTTCGTCCGCCGCGTCCTGTCACATTTCCGGTGGCCCGTCCGTCTTCCGTAGGACGAGTGGGATCGACGGTCCCACCGCGACGAGGGACTGAGGATGCAACCGATGACGACGACGGGCGACGACGACCTCCCGGCCGAGACGGCTGACGACGACTTCCCGGTCGAGACGGCTAGCGACGACCTCCCGGCCGAGGCGGCTGACGACGACTTCCTGGCCCGGTCCTTCGAGGCGCACCGCGCCCGTCTGCGTGCCGTGGCCCACCGCATGCTCGGCTCCGCCGCCGAGGCCGACGACGCCGTGCAGGAGGCCTGGCTGCGGCTCAGCCGGAGTCACGGCCGCAGCGGGGGCGAGGAGATCGGCAATCTCGGCGGCTGGCTGACGACGGTCGTCGGCCGGGTCTGCCTGGACATGCTGCGTTCGCGCCGTTCCCGTGCCGAGGAACCGCTGGAGAGCTGGTCTCCCGCGCCGTCCTGCGCCGTGCCGGACCCGGCGCAGGACGCGCTGCTCGCGGACTCCGTGGGCGCCGCCCTTCTCGTCGTCCTGGACGCCCTGACACCCGCCGAGCGGCTGGCGTTCGTGCTGCACGACCTGTTCGGGGTGCCCTTCGACGAGGTCGCGACGATCGTCGACCGGACCCCGGAGGCCGCCCGGCAGCTCGCCAGCAGGGCCCGCCGCAGGGTGCGCGGAGCGCAGGAGCCCGAGGTCGACCTGGCCCGTCAGCGCAAGGTGGTGGACGCCTTCCTTTCCGCCGCGCGGGAAGGCGACTTCGAGGGGCTGCTCGCGGTTCTCGACCCGGACGTCGTGTCCCGTTCCGAGGCCGGAGTGACGGCCGGCGCGGCGGCGGTCGCGGCGGGTGCGTCCAGTTTCCACCGCCTCGCCCTCGCGGCCCGGCCCGGCCTCGGGATCCGGCCCGCTCTGGTGGACGGCGCGACGGCGGTGGCGGTGCTGGCCGGCGACCGCCTGGACCGGGTGGTGCGTTTCACGTTCGTGGGGGGCGGCCGGATCGCCCTGATCGACGTCGTGACCGAGCCCGCACGCCTCGCCCGGTTGGAGGTGACCCTCCTGTAGGCCGAAGCCGAAGCCGAAGCCGAAGCCGAAGCCGAAGCCGAAGCCGAAGCCGCGGCTTACGCCGGCTGGGAAGCGTGCGGCGGGACAGGAAGGGGCGGGGGCGGCGACGGGGCGGGCCCGGCGTCGCCTCAGGGCTGCTCCAGAGGCAGGACGCCGACCGTCTCGCCCTCGCTCTTCTCGCCGTTCTCGCGGAACCCCAGCCGCAGATAGAAGTCCTCCGGCCCGTTCTCGCCCTCGTGCCAGGTCACGTACATCTCCTGGGCCCCGCGGCGGCGCAGTTCCGCGGCGACCGACTCCACGGCGAACCGGCCGTAGCCGCGGCCCTGTTCGCCGGCGGCGACGTTCAGCCGCCACAGGCCGGAGCGCAGGAGAGGGGCGTCGCCGGTCCCGCCGGTCCAGTCGAGGTCGAGGAAGGCCATCAGGAAGCCGACGGGGCGGTCGCCGTCCATGATCAGGCGGGGCCAGGCGACGCCCGGCGGGTGGACGTAGGCCTCGGCGAGGGACTTCATGACCGGGGCGACCGCGAACTCCTGGTCGGGGCGGACGCGAATGCCGGTCGCGGCCCCGAAGTTGGCGGGTGTGATCTCGACCAGGCGCAGTCCGGAGTCCACCGCATCGGCGCTGTCGGCCCTGGCGGTGCCTTCGGCCGCGGCGGTGCCTTCGGCCCCGGCGGTGCCTTCGGCCCCGGCGGACTCCTCGGTCCTGCCGGTCCCTTCGGTCCGTTCTGTCGCGCGGGTCATGCGGGCACCCTAGGCGGACCGGTCGCGGGGCGGCCACGGCATTTCGGGGCCCCCGGTCGCCCGGGTCGCCCGTCTCCGGGGCCGTCAGCCCAACTGGCGGTAGCGGCCCCGGAAGTAGACCAGCGGGCCGCCGTCCGCGCTCGGGGTCGTCGCGGTCAGGACGCGGCCGATCACCAGGGTGTGGTCGCCCGCCGGGACGCGCTGCTCGGTGCGGCATTCCAGGGTGGCCAGCGCGCCGCCGACCAGGGGCGCGCCGGTGACCTCACCGCGCGCGTAGGGGATGTCCTCGAAGAGCAGGCGGTCGCTGATGCGGCCCTTCATGGCGAAGCGGCCGGCGATGTGCCGCTGGCTCTCGGAGAGCACCGACACCGCCCACCGCGGCTGTTCGTCGAGCAGGTCGTCCATCCGGGAGCCGTTGCGCAGGCTGACCATGACCAGAGGCGGGTCCAGGGAGACGGACACGAAGGCGGTGGCGGTCATGCCGACGTCCTCGCCGTCGGGCGCCCGGGGATCGTCCGGGTCCAGGGAGGGCTCCCGGGCGGTCACCAGGACCACGCCGTCGGCGAGCCGGGACATGGCGGCGCGGAACTCGTCGTTGCTCACCCCCTCAGCATGCCCGGAGGGGGTCTTCGGCACGGAGTCGATCACGTCTGTGGGCACGCTCGGAACGCTAGTGTCCGGGCGATGCCCGCCGCATCGGACCTCCGCCCGAGTAGGGTCGTAGGACCGTGGACCCAGCATCGCGTTCCGTGCGCCGGCGGCTGCTGTCCGTGTTCAGGAAACGCACAGGAAAAACGCGGAAACTCCACTCAAATGTTCACGTTCACCTGTGACTTGAGTCACAAGGCGCATTAATTGTTGACCCTGTGTACCGAGTGGGCAGCGCGCTGTGATTCAGTGGCGGAGGCGTCACAACAAGACACACACCGACAACGAAGCACCAGAAACGACGTTGCGCCGAAGACAACCCTTGATTCGCTGCGAAGTCTCGGGGGGAGGGCGAAACACATGGAGACCGAGTCGGAGCCGTACGTCCGTCTTGCGTCCCTGCGACAGCTGCACCAGGTCATGGCCGACATGAACACGGCCCGCAGCCTGGCCGACACACTGCAGACCGTCGCCGACGGCGTGGTCACGGCACTCGGGTACGAGCTGGCGTGCGTCAACCTCGTGCGCGGCGACGGCGATCTCGTGGTCGCCGCCTTCTCCGGCAACCCGGCCGCCGAGGCCCTCATCACGGGCCGGGTCGGATCGCGCGAGTCCTGGGAGCGCCGCCTCGGCATGGGCGAGACCTGGGGCGACCTGATCTTCATACCGCACACCGAGGGCTGGGTCCTCGACGACGACGACGTCCCGCAGTGGTACACCGACGGGCCCGCGCCCCGCTTCGAGGACGAGTGGCACCCCTCGGACCGGCTCTTCGCCCCCATGTACACGCCCGCCGCCGCCGGCAGCGGCGACGCCTGCGGCGAGCTGATAGGCGTCCTGTCCGTGGACCGGCCGCGCAACGGGCGCCGTCCCGGCGCGTGGGGGCGTGAAGCGCTCCAGATGTACGCCTTCCAGGCCGCCATCGCCATCAGCAACGCGCGTCTACGTGCGAACATGCAGCGGGCTCTGGTCCGGCTCGAACGCGAGCAGCAGGCCCTGCGCGCCAGTGAGGAAAGCTTCCGGCAGGCCTTCGAGTACGCCCCCTCCGGCATGGCGATAGCCGAGATGGGCGGCGACCAGCACGGGCGCATACTCCGCACCAACGACGCGCTGTGCCGCCTGCTGGGCCGGCCCGCCTCCGCGATGCGCCGCTACTCCTTCTCCGACCTCGTCCACCCCGAGGACATAGGCACCCTGCTCCGGACCTCCGCGGAAGGCGGCCGCGCCGAGCTGCGCCTCGGCCGCCGGGACGGCACCTACCTCTGGGTCAGCCTGCGCAACTCCGTCGTCGCCGACGCCGCCGACGGCCCCCGCTTCCTCCTCACCCACGTCGAGGACATAGAGGAGCGCAAGCGCCGCGAGCTGCAGCTCGCCCACCGCGCCTCCCACGACTCCCTCACCGGCCTGCCGAACTCGGCCGAACTGCGCTCGCGGCTGTCCGCCCGGCTCTGCCAGCGCCCGCTGTCGACCCACCCCGCCGCCGTCGACGCCATGGACACGGCCTACGGCCACGCAGCCTTCGACGCGAACGGCCACGGCTTCGACTACCGGCCCGGCGGCGCCGAGTCCTTCGACGGCTACGACCACCACGTGCACACCGCCGCCCCCGAGGACGGACGCGACGACGGCGCCAAGGGGCTCGCGGTGCTCTTCTGCGACCTCGACGGCTTCAAGTCGATCAACGACCGCTTCGGGCACAACGCGGGCGACGCGGTCCTCATCGAGGTCGCCCGCAGGCTCTCCCGCCAGGTCCGCGACGGCGACACGGTCGCCCGGCTCGGCGGCGACGAGTTCGTGATCCTCGCCGACGGCCTCGGCCGCGCCGACGCCGCCGACCTCGCCGTACGCCTGCGCAACGAGATCATCCAGCCGATCCGCGCCGAGGGGCGGGCCGTGCGGGTGGGCGCGAGCTTCGGCATCGGGTGGGCACATTGCGGGATGACCGCGGACGAAGTGCTGAAGTCCGCCGACGAGCGCATGTACGTCGAGAAACGATCTCGTCCCAAACAGCACAGGCGTGCGGGATGATCACCAGGTCAGCGGTCCTGTCGCCGCGCTGATGCGATCCGAGTCACCCGTTTGGGCGGTGGGGACCGGGTAGGCTCGCAGTTCTCACACGTATGGATACGCGTACGCGTGTCGCATCGGCCCCGCACTGTTGAGGAGTACGAAGGGATGACGCCCGGCAATAACGGCGCGAGCACGCCCGAGGACGACGACCCGTTCGGCTACCTCTACGCCGACGGCCAGGCCAACGGCGCGCAGCCGCCCTCCGGCGGTGGTTACGGCTACCCGAACTCGGTCAGCAGAGTGCGTGCGGTCGGCGAGCGCCAGTACGGACAGCAGCCGCAGCAGCAGACCGCGCAGTACGGACAGCCGCCCACGGTCCCGCAGCAGGGCCCGTACGGTCAGCCGAACACGCACTACGCCGCGCCGGAGAACTTCGCCGGCGGCGGCCCCTCGACCGGCCGGCAGCCCGTGCAGGGCGGAGGCGGCCGTGGCCGCGGGCCTAACACCAAGGGTCTGCTGATCGGCGCGGTCGCAGTGGTCGCCGCGGTCGTGATCGGCATCGCGGTGGCCATGGCCAACGGCGACAAGGGCACGGACGACGACAAGGCGGGCGGCGGCGCCTCCGCCCCGGCCTCCGCCCCGGCGAGCGCGTCGCCCAGCGCGTCGAACACCGGCGACGCGAACGAGGTCGAGCTGCCGGCGGTCGACGCGAAGGCGGCGAACCTGGGAGAAGGCGTCACCACCTCTTCCGACGTAAAGGGAGCGAAGGCGGCTGACGGAATCTACGTCACTAACTTCAACACCCCCGGCGCGGAGCTCACTTGGAACGTCAGCGGTATCCCCAAGGACGGCAAGTACACGCTGAACGTGAACTACGGGGTGCCCGGCAAGGACGCCAAGGCCACGCTCACGATCAACGGCACGGCGCAGACCCGTCCGCTGAACCTGGGGAACTTCGCCAAGGCCCCGGAGGGCGACTACGCCAAGGGCTGGACCAACACCTGGGCGAACATCATCCTCAACAAGGGCACCAACACCATCAAGATCTCCTGTGAGCAGGGCAATTCCTGCGACGCCAACTTCGACCAGCTGTCGCTCGAGGCGGGCTGGCGCAGCTAGGGCGTGTTGCACTGACATGACGAAGAGACGGTGGTCGGCCCGGTCGTCGGGCCGGCCACCGTCTCTTCGTGCGGGCGCGGATTTCAGGCCAGGTCGGGGGGCACCACCCAGGCCCCCTTGCGCATCACGCCCCTGACCTCGAAGGCGTCGTCCAGCAGGACCAGGTCGGCGTCCTTGCCCGGTTCCAGGGAGCCGACGCGGTCGCCCAGGCCCAGCAGGCGGGCCGGGTTGGCGGACAGGGCGGCGACGACGTCCTCGACGGGGAGCCGGTCGACCGTCACCGCCCGCTGGAAGGCGCGGTCCTGGGTGAGGGTGGAGCCGGCGATGGAGCCGCCCTCCACGAGACGGGCCACGCCCTCGCTGACCTCGACCTCCAGCGGGCCGAGCAGATAGCGGCCGTCGCCGATGCCGGCGGCGTCCATGGCGTCCGTGATGAACGCGACCCGGCCCGGGCCCGCGTGACGGAACGCCAGCTCGAGTGCGGCCGGGTGCAGATGCGTGCCGTCGTTGATCAGCTCGACCGTCACCCGCTCGTCCTCCAGGAGGGCGGCGATCGGGCCGGGGGCGCGGTGCCCGAGGGGCGGCATCGCGTTGAAGAGGTGGGTGGCGACGGTGGCTCCGGCCTCGATGGCCTGAACCGTCTGCTCGTAGGTGGCGTCGGTGTGGCCCACGGCCGCGATCACGCCGTGCTCCGCCAGCAGCCGTACGGAGTCCAGGCCGCCCGGCAGCTCGGTCGCGAGGGTGACCATCCTGGCGTGGCCGCGCGCCGCGTCCACCAGCTTGCGCACCTCCGCCGGGTCGGGGTCGCGCAGCAGCGCCTCGGAGTGCGCGCCCTTGCGGCAGGGCGAGATGAACGGGCCCTCGAAGTGGATGCCGGCCAGGTCGCCCTGTTCGGCCAGTTCGCTCAGCAGACCGGCCTGGCGGACGAGGACGTCCATGTCGTCGGTGACGGTGGAGGCGACGAGCGTGGTGGTGCCGTGCGCCCGGTGGGTGCGGACAGCTTTCAGGACGTCCTCGGCCGAGCCGGAGAAGGAGGCTCCGCCGCCGCCGTGGTTGTGCAGGTCGACGAAACCGGGGACCAGCCAGTGGCCGGACACGTCGATCACGTCGATCAGGTCGGCGGCGCCCTGTGGGGCTCCGTGCGGGGCTTCGGCCGTGATCTTCGTGCCGGTGACGGTGATGCGGCCGTCGGCGACCGTGCCCGTCGGCAGTACCACCTTGGCGCCGGTCAGTACCTGCGGGTGCGATGTGGCGGACTGCGCAGTTCCCCGCGCCCCTGGGGGGATGGCCATCAGGGTGTTACCTCCATGCCGTCGGTCGTGTTGAGGAGATCCCAGGCCAGCAGGCCCGCGCCGAGGCATCCGGCGGTGTCGCCCAGGGCCGCCGGGACGATCTCCGGCAGCTTCTGGAAGGTGACCCGCCGCCGGACGGCGTCCCGCAGCGGTGTGAACAAGGCTTCCCCCGCCTCGGCGAGGCCGCCACCGATGACGAGCGTGCGCGGGTCCAGCAGGGTGAGGGCGGTGATCAGGCCGTCGGCGAGAGCGTCCACGGCGTCCTGCCAGACGCGGACGGCGTCCGGGTCGCCGGACGCGAAGGCCTTCGCGCAGTCCGCGGCGTCCGCCTCCGGGTCCCCGACGGCCGCCGCCCATGCCTCGCCGACCGCCGCCGCGGACGCGAACCGTTCCAGGCAGCCGTGCTGCCCGCACGGACAGGGGGCGCCGCCCGGCCGTACGACGATGTGGCCGATCTCGCCCGCGAAGCCGTGCGCGCCCGCCTCCACGCGGCCGTCGACGCCGATCGCGCCCGCGATGCCGGTGCCCAGCGCCACGAACAGGAAGCGGTCCGCGCCCCGGCCGGCGCCGATGCGGCCCTCGGCGAGACCGCCGGTGCGCACGTCGTGGCCGAGGGCGACCGGGGCGCCGAGGCGTTCGGCGAGCAGGGCGCGCAGCGGGACGTCCCGCCAGCCCAGGTTGGCCGCGTAGACGGCGACGCCGCCGGACTCGTCGACGATGCCGGGCACGGCGACGCCGGCCGCGGCGGCGGGCTCGCCGAACTGCCGGGCGCCGTGCTCGCGCAGGTCGGCGGCGAACCCGAGGATGCCGGCGACCACGGCGTCGGGTCCGCGCTCGCGGCCGGTGGCCCTGCGGGCCCGGTGCAGCAGTGCGCCGTCCGCGCCGATCAGGGCGGCCTTCATCCCGGTGCCGCCCACGTCCAGGGCGATGACATGTCTCACGGGGGACAGTGTGGACCGAGGAACCGCGAGAGGTCTAGTCCACTTCCGGTTGTGGGGGTACCGTGCCGGACCGGAGGCCCGGATGGGTCTGGTCCGGACGAGTGGTGTAGACCTTGATCCGGATATCGGTCCATTGGTATGAGCAATCAGTTGGGAGCAGTGCGGTGCAGCGGCGGGCACGGAAGTCAGCAACGATCACGGCGACGGCGGCGGGGGTGTCCGCCCTCGGCCTGGCAGCGGTGCTCTCCGGCTGCGGACTGACCTCGGGCTCAGGCGACGTCACCCTCAGACTCGTCGCCGCCGACTACGGCGACAGCAGCGCCAACAGCTCGAAGAAGTACTGGGACGGGCTCGTCGCCGCCTACGAGAAGGACCACCCGGGCGTCACCGTCGACGTGAGCGTGTACTCCTGGAACGACGTCGACGCGAAGGTCAAGGCCATGGTCGACGCCGGCGACGCCCCCGACATGGCCCAGATCGGCGCCTACGCCGACTACGCGGCCGACGACCTGCTGTACAAGGCGGGCGACGTGCTCTCCATACCCGTCGAGGCCGACTTCGTGCCCCAGCTCGCCCGTGCGGGCCAGGTGCGCGGCCTGCAGTACGGCATGCCGTTCGCCTCCTCCACCCGGCTGCTGTTCTACAACAAGACCCTCTTCGCCCGGGCCGGCATCAGCGCGCCCACCACCTGGGCCGAGCTCGCGAAGGACGCGCGGGCGCTCAAGAAGGACGGCGTGAAGTACCCCTACGCCCTCCCCCTCGGCCCCGAGGAGGCGCAGGCCGAGACCCTGCAGTGGCTGCTCAGCGGCCGGGGCGGCTACACCCAGACGGTCAGCAGCTACAGCTTCGACTCCGCCGAGAACGTCGAGACCCTCGACTGGCTGAAGACCGACCTGGTCGGCAAGGGCCTGACCGGTCCGGTCGCCCCGGGCAGCCTGAACCGGGCCACTGCGTTCGCGGCCTTCGCCGCCGGCGACGTGGGCATGCTCAACGGACATCCCTCGCTGATGAAGACCGCCGCCGCCAAGGGCGTCGAGTTCGGCATGGTGCCGATGCCCGGTCTCGACGGCCCCAGCAAGACCTCCCTGGGCGTCGCCGACTGGATGACCGCCTTCAAGCGGGGCGGCCACGGCGACGAGATCGGCGACTTCCTCGACTTCGTCTACAGCGAGAAGAACGTGCTGGACTTCTCCCACGAGTACGACCTGCTGCCGGTCACCACCTCCGCGTCCCTGGTCATGGGCGCCGCCAAGGAGGACGCCGACCTCAAGCCGTTCCTCGCGGAGCTCCCGCTGTCCGAGAGCTACCCCGTGGGGCGGACCTCGTGGGCCAAGGTCAGCGCGCAGATCAAGAAGCGGATCGGCCAGGCCGTGACCGCGAACGGCAGCCCCGCCGACGTGCTCGGCGACCTGCAGACGACCGCGACGACGCTGGAGAGCGCCGCCGGCGAATGAACCGGATGTCAGCGGCGGGCGCTACCGTGCGGGCATGGAGGCAGACAGCGAGACGGGCGGCGGCCCGGGAGGCGAGCGGCGGCCGGAAGCCGACGGGCCGGCGGCGCGGGAGCGCGGCATCCTCGCCCTCGAACGGCGGGGCTTCCTGGGACCCGGCGCGAAGGAACGGGCGATACGCGAGGAACTCGACCTGTCCCCGGTGCGCTACTACCAGCTCCTCAACGCCCTCCTCGACGACGCCCGCGCGCTGGCCCACGACCCGGTGACGGTGAACCGGCTGCGCAGGGTGCGAGAAGCGAGGCGGACGGAGCGTTAGCGGCGGCGCTCGCTGGTTATCGTCGCTGTATGGGCACCCCAAAGACGCACTCCACGGCACCCGGCCCCCTTCCCGTTCCGGTCACCCGGGCGGGCCGCGCGGCGCTCGACGCGATCGTCGGCCGCCCGCGGGCCGCCCTCGTCGCCCTCGACTTCGACGGCACCCTCGCCCCGATCGTCGAGAACCCGCAGGACGCCCGGGCGCACCCCGACGCCGTCCCCGCGCTCGCCGCGCTCGCCCCGAAGGTCGCCGGCGTGGCCGTCGTCACCGGGCGGCCCGCCGAGGTCGCCGTCCGACACGGCGGATTCGCCGGGGTCGAAGGGCTGGGCGGGCTCGCCGTGCTCGGCCACTACGGCGCCGAGCGCTGGGACGCCGGCACCGGCGCCCTCAGCGCCCCCGAACCGCACCCCGGCGTGGCCGCCGTCCGGGCCGCGCTCCCGCAGGTCCTCGCGGCCGCCGGCGACCGGCCCGGCGTCTGGATCGAGGAGAAGGGCGGCCGGGCCGTCGCCGTCCACACCCGGCGCGCCGACGACCCCCAGGCGGCTTTCGACGCCCTGCGCGGCCCCCTCGCCGACCTGGCGACCCGGCACGGCCTGATCGTGGAACCCGGCCGTATGGTCCTGGAGCTGCGCCCGCCGGGCATGGACAAGGGCGTGGCCCTGCTGGACCACGTCCGCGAGACGGGCGCCCGGTCCGTGCTCTACGCCGGCGACGACCTCGGCGACCTCCCCGCCTTCGCCGCCGTGGAGAAACTGCGCGCCGACGGCGTCCCCGGCCTGCTGGTGTGCAGCGGCAGCACGGAGGTCGGGGAACTGGCCGAGCGTGCGGACCTCGTCGTCGACGGGCCCGCCGGGGTCGTCCGGCTGCTGCGGCAGCTGGCCGCTCAGCTCGGCTGAATCGCGCGCAGGGCGTCCAGCTGGTCCAGGAACCAGCGGGCCGGGGGCAGCGCGGTCGCCGCGGCGGACAGCCGCTTCGTGCGCTCGGCCCGCTCCTCCGGCGCCATGGACAGCGCCTGGTGCAGGGCGCGGGCGGTCTCGAGGACGTCGTACGGGTTCACCGTGATCGCGTCCTCGCGCAGCTCCCAGTACGCGCCCGCCTCGCGCGACAGCACCAGCGCGCAGCCCTCGTCGGAGACGACCGGGACCTCCTTGGCGACCAGGTTCATGCCGTCGCGGATCGGGTTGACCAGCGCCACGTCCGCGAGGCGGTAGGCGGCCAGGGAGCGGGCGAAGTCGTCCTTGAGGTTCAGCAGCACGGGGGTCCAGCCGGGCGTGCCGTAGCCCGCGTTGATCTCGTCCGTCAGGCGCTGCACCTCGGCCATGTAGTCCCGGTAGACGGCGAGGTCCTGGCGGGAGGGGTAGGCGAAGGCCACGTGGACGACGCGTTCGCGCCACTGCGGCTGGTCGTCGAGCAGCTGCCGGTAGGCCAGGAGCCCGCGCACGATGTTCTTGGACAGCTCGGTGCGGTCGACGCGGACGATCGCCTTGCGTCCCTGGCCGATCTCCTCGCGCAGTGCCGCCATGCGCTCCTCGACGTCCGGCCGGTGCGCGCGCTCGCGCAGGAAGTCGGCGTCCGCGCCGAGACCGTGCACGCCGACCTCGGCGCCGCCCAGGCCCCCGGTGGACTGCTCGCAGCACGCGGTGAAGGCGTCCGCCCAGCGCCGGGTGAGGAAGCCCAGCCGGTCCGCGCCGAGCATGCCCCGCAGCAGCTGCTCACGGATGTCCCGCGGGAGCAGGGCGAAGTAGTCCGGGGGAGCCCACGGCGTGTGCGAGAAGTGCCCGATCCGCAGGTCGGGACGGAGTTCGCGGAGCATGCCGGGGACGAGACACAGGTGGTAGTCCTGGACCAGCACGGCCGCGCCGTCCGCCGCCTCCTGCGCGAGCGCCTCGGCGAAGGCCCGGTTGTACGTCTCGTACGCGGCCCACTGTCGGCGGAACTCCGCGTCGAAGACCGGCTCCAGCGGGGTCTGGTACAGCAGGTGGTGGACGAACCAGAGCACCGAGTTGGCGATGCCGTTGTACGCGTCGGCGTGCACGTCGGCGGGGACGGGCAGCATGCGCACGCCCTCCTCGCCGACCCCGCGCCGCACCGCCTCCCGGTCGCCGTCGGAGAGCGCCGAGCACACCCAGAGCGCGCCCGCGTCGGGTCCGATGGCCGACAGGCCGGAGACCAGTCCGCCGCCGCCGCGTTTGGCGTGCAGCGAGTCGTCCTCGCGTACCTCGTAGGAGACCGGACCGCGGTTGGACGCGACCAGCACCTCGGCGCCCCGGGCGGCAGACGTGTCGTGCGTGGAAGCCATAAGCCTCAACCTAGCCCGCTCTGTAAACGCTCAAACGTACGGTCGCGCTGAGTGGAGGGGTCGTATCCGGCCGTGTCGCCGCTGCCGGCGCCCTGCGCAGGAGGCCGGGCACGCGCTCAGGCCACCCTGCGTCGCGCGTACTCCGAGACGTCCGCCATCGGGGGGCGTTCCTCCGTGTCGACGGAGTAGGTGTGCGGTTCGAAGCCGTCCGGGCCGCGCTCGAACTGGGTGAGGGCGGGGCGGACCAGATGGCCGCGGGCCAGCCGCAGCTGGGCGGTGCGGTAGATCGCCGCCGCCATCCGGCCCAGAGCCTGGCCGTCCTGGTGGCGATGCTTGCGCACGCCGACGTCGACCTGGGCGAGGGCGTCGAGGCCCACCAGGTGCAGGGCGTCGACCAGCATGCCCAGTTCCACGCCGTACCCCACGGGGAAGGGCAGCTGTTCCAGCAGGCTCCGGCGGGCCGCGTACTCGCCGCCGAGCGGCTGCACGAACCCGGCGAGCTGCGGCCAGTGCATGTTGAGCAGGGGGCGGGCCATCAGTTCGGTGACCCGTCCGCCCTGACCGGCCGCACCGCCCAGCGGACGGTCGTACATGGCCTTGACCAGGTCCACGTCCGGATCGGTGAGCAGCGGGCCGACGATCCCCGAGACGAAGTCGGAGGAGAACTCGCGCAGGTCGGCGTCGACGAAGCAGACCACGTCCCCGCGGGTGACCAGCAGCGAACGCCACAGCACCTCGCCCTTGCCGGGCACGGCGGGCAGGCGGGGGAGTATCTCGTCGCGGTGGACGACGCGCGCGCCCGCGGCCGCGGCGACCTCGGACGTGCGGTCGGTCGATCCGGAGTCGACGACGACGAGCTCGTCGACGAGGGGGACCTGCAGCATGAGGTCGTGACGGATCACGGCGACGATCTCGCCGACCGTCTCCTCCTCGTTGAGCGCGGGCAGCACGACGCTCACCGACTGGCCCGTGCGCTGTTTGGCGGCGAGAATCCGGTGCAGTGGGCGGTCCGTCAGGGACCAGGAACGGGTGCTCAGCCAGCGCTCGACTTCTTCCAGCACGTCGGCGGCTCCTCTGCGTTCTCTCGGCGAGTACGGTCCTGCGTGATCCATCTCGCGGTTCGGACGACTATCTCAACTGTCCTGGCCTTCGGTTACAGTCTTGAACAACGCGGCTGACCATCGCATGTCAGGGTCGTCGGCGCGTACAGATCAACAACCGAATACCGCTCATCCAGAGGGGCAGAGGGACACGGCCCGATGAAGCCCCGGCAACCCTCCAGTCGGTTCTCGTAGATCAGTGTTGATCGTTCAGCGAGGCTCCCGGCTCGGGAAGGTGCCAAATCCGTCTCACGGCGAAGTGCGTCGTGAGGAAGATGAGGAGAAAGGGCCTCGCCTCACATGGCTGCGCAGACTGTTGCAAGCACCACGGACTCTACGACCTCCGCTGTCGACCTCGGTCCGGCCACCGCGTTGAGCTGCCGCGAGTGCGGCCACCGCGTCCCCCTCGGTCCGGTCTTCGCGTGCGAGGAGTGTTTCGGCCCGCTCGAGATCGCGTACGACTTCTCCTCCTACGACACGGAGGAGCTGCGCAAGCGCATCGAGGCGGGACCCGCGAACATCTGGCGCTACGCGCCGTTGCTGCCCGTCCCGGCGGACGTGGCCGACAAGCCGAACATCAACCCCGGCTGGACCAAGCTCGTGCAGGCCGACAACCTCGCCCGCGAGCTGGGCGTCGACGCCGGCAAGCTCTTCGTCAAGGACGACTCCGGCAACCCGACCCACTCCTTCAAGGACCGGGTCGTCGCCCAGGCCATCGAGGCCGCCCGCGCGTTCGGCTTCACCACGCTCTCCTGCTCCTCCACGGGCAACCTGGCCGGCGCCGTGGGCGCCGCCGCCGCCCGCGCCGGGTTCCGCTCGTGCGTCTTCATCCCGCACGACCTGGAGCAGGGCAAGGTCGTCATGGCCGCGATCTACGGCGGCGAGCTCGTCGGCATCGAGGGCAACTACGACGACGTCAACCGCTTCTGCTCCGAGCTCATCGGCGACCCGGCGGGCGAGGGCTGGGGCTTCGTCAACGTCAACCTGCGGCCGTACTACGCCGAGGGCTCGAAGACGCTGGCGTACGAGATCTGCGAGCAGCTCGGCTGGCGGCTGCCCGACCAGCTGGTGGTGCCCATCGCGTCCGGCTCCCAGCTCACGAAGATCGACAAGGGCCTTCAGGAGCTGATCAAGCTCGGGCTGGTCGAGGACAGGCCGTACAAGATCTTCGGCGCGCAGGCGGAGGGCTGCTCCCCGGTGTCCGTGGCCTACAAGGCGGGGCACGACGTGGTCCGCCCCCAGAAGCCGAACACCATCGCCAAGTCGCTGGCCATCGGCAACCCGGCGGACGGCCCGTACGTCCTCGACATCGCGCGGCGGACCGGCGGCGCGGTGGAGGACGTGAACGACGAGCAGGTCGTCGACGCGATCAAGCTGCTGGCGCGCACCGAGGGCATCTTCGCGGAGACCGCCGGCGGCGTGACCGTGGGCGTGACGAAGAAGTTGATCGAGAGCGGTCTGCTGGACCCGACGAAGACCACCGTCGTCCTGAACACCGGCGACGGCCTGAAGACCCTGGACGCGGTGGCCGGCACCGGACTCACCGCGACCATCCGCCCGAACCTGGACTCTTTCCGAGAGGCTGGCCTCGCATCATGAGCGTCACTGTTCGCATCCCGACCATCCTGCGCACCTACACCGGCGGCCGGGCCGAGGTCTCGGCCGAGGGCGCGACCCTCGGCGAGGTCATCTCCGACCTGGAGAAGAACCACACCGGCATCGCCGCGCGCGTCCTGGACGACCAGGGCAAGCTGCGCCGGTTCGTCAACGTGTACGTGAACGACGACGACGTCCGCTTCGAGCAGGGTCTCGAGACGGCGACTCCGGCCGGCGCCGGCATCTCGATCATTCCGGCCGTCGCAGGTGGCTGACCGTCGGTCAGTACCCGCCGGTAGTAACCGTCGGTAACAGCGATTACCGAGAGTTCATCGAATTGCCCTCTCCGCGATAGAAGCGGAGGGGGCAATTCAGAGTGGTTGAGCGCGGTACAGTTGGGGAACCCGGTCCTGATCACCGGTTCCGGAGCCTTTTATTTCCGCCCGCGCCCGACAAGAAGCAGCCAAAGTACGCGCTGCTTTCGTGGCTTTTGTGGCTTTTGCAGGGCCCGACTTGCCCTGAATTCTGGCGAATTTGCGCCACATTCCGGATCTCGCACGTCCAGAATTCTCGTCCGAGTGACCTGTTGCAGACGGCAGTTGGGCAGATACATTCAGCCGCGGTCGACGCGTTCCGGCGCACGCCCCCAACCAACTGGGGGGTGAGGTCTGACCCGGATCCACGAAGTGTGGATCTGTGCAAGGGCCAGTAATAGGGGAGTTAGGCATGGCTCAGGGCACCGTCAAGTGGTTCAACGCGGAGAAGGGGTACGGCTTCATCGCGGTCGACGGTGGTGCGGATGTATTCGTCCACTACAGCGCGATTCAGATGGACGGCTACCGCACCCTGGAAGAGGGTCAGCGGGTCGATTTCGAGATCTCGCAGGGCCAGAAAGGGCCGCAGGCGGACATGGTCCGTCTTGCGACCGGCTGAAGCACGCGCCGACTGACAGCGTCGTTCTTCTGTTTCATCTTCGAAGGGCTCGCGCCTCCCGGGGTGCGAGCCCTTCGGCATGCCCGGAAGCGGGAGCGAGTCCAGGGGCGGGCCTCCTCGACCCCTCGGCCGGCCGCAGACGGCGGGCCCGGACGCCCCCTGTTCACCTGCGGATCCTCCCGAGGCGCTTGCACTCGGCATGGGCGAGTGCTAATCATTGGCGTTAGCACTCTGAAGGTGAGAGTGACAACGAAGGACCGGGTCGGTGAGGCCCGCAGGCCAGGTGGGGCAAGGAACCACACGGCCGGCGAGCCGTCCGTCGCGGGCGCGGGCGCGGTCCGAAGGAATCACCCCCAGTCCTGGAGGGACCACTTCACATGGCCAAGATCATCGCGTTCGACGAGGAGGCGCGGCGCGGCCTCGAGCGCGGCATGAACCAGCTCGCGGACGCCGTCAAGGTGACGCTCGGCCCCAAGGGCCGCAACGTCGTCCTCGAGAAGAAGTGGGGCGCCCCCACGATCACCAACGATGGTGTCTCCATCGCCAAGGAGATCGAGCTCGAGGACCCGTACGAGAAGATCGGCGCCGAGCTGGTCAAGGAAGTCGCGAAGAAGACGGACGACGTCGCCGGTGACGGCACGACCACCGCGACCGTCCTCGCCCAGGCCCTCGTCAAGGAAGGCCTGCGCAACGTAGCCGCCGGCGCCAACCCGATGGCTCTCAAGCGTGGCATCGAGAAGGCCGTCGAGGCCGTCTCCGGCGCCCTGCTCGAGCAGGCGAAGGATGTCGAGACCAAGGAGCAGATCGCCTCCACGGCCTCCATCTCCGCCGCCGACACCCAGATCGGCGAGCTCATCGCCGAGGCGATGGACAAGGTCGGCAAGGAAGGCGTCATCACGGTCGAGGAGTCGCAGACCTTCGGTCTGGAGCTCGAGCTCACCGAGGGCATGCGCTTCGACAAGGGCTACATCTCGGCGTACTTCGCCACCGACATGGAGCGTATGGAGGCCGTCCTCGACGACCCGTACATCCTGATCGCGAACTCCAAGATCGCCAACGTCAAGGACCTGCTCCCGCTCCTCGAGAAGGTCATGCAGGGCGGCAAGCCGCTGCTGATCATCGCCGAGGACGTCGAGGGCGAGGCCCTGTCGACCCTGGTCGTCAACAAGATCCGCGGCACCTTCAAGTCCGTCGCGGTCAAGGCCCCGGGCTTCGGCGACCGCCGCAAGGCGATGCTGAACGACATCGCCATCCTCACCGGTGGCGAGGTCATCTCCGAGGAGGTCGGTCTCAAGCTCGAGAACACGACCCTCGACCTGCTCGGCAAGGCCCGCAAGGTCGTCATCACCAAGGACGAGACGACCATCGTCGACGGTGCCGGCGACTCGGACCAGGTCGCGGGCCGGGTCAACCAGATCCGCGCCGAGATCGAGAACAGCGACTCGGACTACGACCGCGAGAAGCTGCAGGAGCGCCTGGCGAAGCTCGCCGGCGGTGTCGCGGTCATCAAGGCCGGCGCCGCCACCGAGGTGGAGCTCAAGGAGCGCAAGCACCGCATCGAGGACGCCGTCCGCAACGCGAAGGCCGCCGTCGAGGAGGGCATCGTCGCCGGTGGTGGCGTGGCGCTCATCCAGGCCTCCGCCGTCTTCGAGAAGCTGGAGCTCGAGGGTGACGAGGCGACCGGCGCCAACGCCGTGCGCATCGCGCTCGAGGCCCCGCTCAAGCAGATCGCCGTCAACGGTGGTCTCGAGGGCGGCGTCGTCGTGGAGAAGGTCCGCAACCTGCCCATCGGCCACGGTCTGAACGCCGCGACCGGTGAGTACGTCGACATGATCGCCGAGGGCATCATCGACCCGGCGAAGGTGACGCGCTCTGCTCTGCAGAACGCCGCCTCCATCGCCGCGCTGTTCCTCACCACCGAGGCCGTCATCGCCGACAAGCCGGAGAAGGCCGCCGCGCCCGCCGGCGGCGGCATGCCGGGCGGTGACATGGACTTCTGATCGACCTGACGGTTGATCGCCTGTCCTTCGACCGAGGGCGGCACTTCCCGGAAACGGGGGGCGCCGCCCTCGGGCGTTTCAGTCGGCGAACTGCTTGAGCTGCTCAGTGTCGAGGGTGATACCGACAGGAGCCGGAAGCGGCACGGTGGCACCCCAGGAGTAGGACACGGACTGCTGGTAGCGGCCGTCCTTGGGCTCGCTGAACACGACGACCGTGTTGTTGTCGCGGTCGACGAGGAGGTAGACGGGAATGGCCGCTCCGTCGTCGCCGACGGGCTTGTCGATACGGTCGCGCTGGTCGGTGTCGCGATCGTGGGAGGTGATCTCCACAGCCATCAGCGTGCCGTCCGGGGCGGACCACTCCCCGTCTTCGACGAAGTGGTTCACCGGCGCGAGGAAACCGTCCGTGCGGGCGCGACCCTTTCGGTATGTCTCGGCTTTGACGCCGCGCTCGGGTGCTAGGTCCAGATCGGGGCGTTGGTGCATGCACTGGCGCAGCAGCCACATGAAGATCGACGTGTGCCTGCCGTCCGGCATCGCCTTGACTACTACCTTTCCGTTCACATACTCGAGCCGCACGGTCTCAGGCGCGGACGCAGCAAGCTCCTCGAACTCCTCGACGTCGAGCGGCCCGTGGCGGATGCACAGCCTCCCGCCGAGAAACCCCAGCCGGTCACGAAGCTCCCTCGGAGCTCTCTCGACGAGTTCTTCGAAGTCCTCCACGGACATCTGAGGGCGTTCTTCGATGTCAGGGGTCATGGCGTCGCCTCCTTCCCTCCATCGTGCCCCGGGGTGGCGTCGTCGGACCGTAGGAGCCGTCATACGGGTGTCCTCTCCTGTCGTTTCAGGGACATGGCAGCCCGGATCTCCCCCGCGCGGGCGTGGATCGCGGGGGACGGCAGGAGTGCGGCGGGGCGTGTGGGGGTGTGCTCGCCTCGGCAGCCGCGGCACACGCCCCCTGGCAGGGCCTCCGGGTGTCCGGGGACCCCGCATTCCGCGCACTCCAGACGACGGCGGGGCGGGGGTGGGGCCGGTGGCGGCGGAGGCGGGATCTTGTCCGTCAGGCGGCGGTGGAGCAGGGCGGCGGGGCTGTGGACCGGGGTCGGCAGACCGGCTGTGAGTGCGGTGTGGAGCGTCTCCTCCGTGGCCCCGCGCGCGAACCACTCCTCCACCAGCGGGGCGAGTCGCGCGCAGTCGGCGGCGGAGAGGGACAGTGCGGGGGCCGTGCGGCCGAGGGCGGCCAGGAGGATGTGGGCGCGGGAGCGGGTGGGGCGGGTGCCTTCAGGGGCAGGCCCCGGGTCCGGGTCCGGGTCCGGTGGTTCTCCGGGGGCGTCACCCCGCGTGAACCTCGCCCACCAACCGTCGTTGCGTGCGGTACGGGTGAACCACGTTCGGGTGATCCAGCGGTACTCGCCGGAGGTCGATTCCACGCGTTCCCGGCCCCGCCTCAAGTGCCCCGCCTGCTGGATGCGGTTGAGGGCGGTCCGCAGGGCGCACTGGCCGTACGGCGTCGTCTTGGCCAGCGTCTTCACGGAGATGTCCGTGCCGTCGGGCAGCTGGTCGAGGTACGCGGCGATCGCCGCCTCACGGGGCGGGAGGTGTGTGAAGTCGTGACGGGTGCGGGCGAGTTGGTCCGGCGCGGTTCGTTTGCCGTAACCCGGATTGGCCATCGGGTGCGGGGATGCGTGCGCGGACTGGGGGTCAGTACTAAGCTTGGCTGCAGCCACGGATCGAGTCTCTTTCGATCTTGCAGGTCAGGCCCCCGCAGGTGTTGGTAGCACCTGGCGGGGGCTGTTTCGTTCTGCGCACGCTAGAGCGTGGTGACCTTCCGTGGCAAGTCGGTCGCTCCGCGTCAACTTGCCGGGTGGGAGGGTGGGTTGAGGCCCTCCACCCGTTCCTTGGAAAGAGGGCTCGGCGCTGGACGCTTGAGCCTCGGGGCGGTCGCGGCGGACGGCGGGTCAGCCTGCCTTGAGGTTCTCCACGAACGCGGACCACGCCTCGGCCCGGAACACGAGCCTCGGGCCGAGGGGGGCCTTGGAGTCCCGGACGGGGACGAGGGGGGAGCGACCGGCGGCGACTTCGAGGCAGTCGCCGTTGTCGGCACCGCTGTAGCTCGACTTGTACCAGGACTCACGGCTGTGTCGCGTCATGTGTCCAATCCTCTGCCACGGATCCCAGCAGGGCCAGGGAATCCTGTGGAGAGAGTGCGCTGGCCCTGATCAGGTCGAACGTCAGCTCATGGCGGGCGACAGTTGCCGGGTCGTCTATCAGGCGTCCCACGTCGATGCCTTCGACGTATGAGAGCGGAGGCGCGTCGGGGAAGTACATGAGCTTGATGCCGCTTACCTGAGATCCGATGGCGCCTGCACTGAACGGGAGCACCTGCATGATGATCCGCCGTCGCTGGGCGAGGGTCGCCACGTGTTGGAGGGCCTGTGCCATGACGGCCGTTCCACCGGCAGGGCGGCGCAGGGCGGCTTCGTCGAGGACCGCCCACAACAACGGGGTTGTTGGATCGTCGAGAAGGCGGGTCCGGGCCATTCGCATGGCTACCAGTTCGTCGATTCTCGCGTCTGGTTCTGTAGGCCAGTAGGCGCGGAACAGGGCCTCCGCGCAGCCAGGCGATTGCAACAGCCCGGGAAGCAGGGTGGGCGTGAACTGCCTGATCGACGAAGCGAGTTCCTCTGCTTCCACTGCCTGGGTGAAGTGGTGTGCGTACTTGGAGTTCGTGGAGGCCGTGCAGTTGCGCCGGAAGAAGCCGTTGGTGCCCAGGGTTTCGTCGATCTTGACGGCGTACTCCAGGAGCATCCGTCGCGTCCCCGCCTCCAGTTGCCCGATGAACGAGCCGCTGACGAACAGCAGCTCGCCCAGGTTCGCCTGACTCAGCCCCTTCTTCTCGCGGGCGTGCCGCAACTCCGCACCCAGTAGTGCTCGGGGGGACGATGACGGATCGAGGTCCTTCGGTCCTGGCATGGCGACTCCCTGTCACACAGGTGGGTTTGTTGGGACGCCGTATCTGGCCAGGTTAGAAGCCGGGCGGCCACGCTGTGTGGTGAACGGGAACACTCAGCGTGGAGGGATCGGCGCAATGGAGATGCCCAGAACATCGGCGGAGGATCGGCCCGCCCGGACGGTCCAGGAGGCCCTGGAGCAGTTGCGGAATGCCCTGCGCGAGGTGGGGATCATCCTGCCGTCGCTGCGGATCGACCCCGTCTCGGGCGCGCACGGCGACCCGTACGCCCTGGTGGATCTGGGCCGCTGCAACCTCGGCGTGGCCTCGCGACTGGCGGCGGCGCTGCGCGGGGCGGGGGGCGACGCGTGAGCGGGGCGTACGTCAGGGACGTCGGGAGCGGGCGGATCGGGGAGGCCATGGAGCGGCTGGCGGATCGGGTGGTGCTGCGGCCGGTGGGGGGCGGTCGGGAGTGGGACTGTGCGCCGGCGGACGTGGGGGAGGTGGCGCCTGCCGAGGTGTTGCGGGAGCGGGTGCGCAGGCTGAACAAAGACACCCGCTCCCGTGACGCGGCCGTCGGTCAGGAGGCGGTGTAGTGGGAGGCGATGGCGGGCTGGCCCGTGTAGTTGGGGCCGGCGGTCGGGTCGGCGCCCAGGTAGTGAAACGGGAGACGGACGGCCCGGGCGCCTCGGAGGGCGAGGAGGTGGCGGCGGGGGCTGTAGTCGTAGCCTGCCGCGCGCAGGGCCGAGACCACCGGTCTCGCGGCGGTCGAGCCGTCGGCATGGCGCACCGACTGCGGGTCGAAGTGCGCGGCCAGCAGGCCGTCCTCGGTCAGCCAGGACGCGGCGCGGGCGAGCAGGCCGAGCTGGTCGCCGACGTAGTGCAGGCCGTGGACGCAGGTGATCAGGTCGTACGTCCGGGCCGGGGTCCAGGACGAGACGGAGGCGACCGTCTCCTCCAGGGCCGACGGGGCGGGCAGCGGGACGAGCGGGCCCACCAGGTCGACGGCGGTCAGGACCGCCCCGGCGGGCAGCGCGGAGGCGGCCTCGCGCAGGGCGCGGCCCTCGCCGCTGCACAGGTCCAGCCAGGAGGGTGCGGGGCGGTGCGCCAGGTGGGCCAGGAGGTCGATGCCCAGTTCACGGGCGTAGCTGTTGACGCCGGTGAGGCCGCGCTCGCGGTTCATGGTGCTGTTGGCGACCACGGAGGACCGTTCCAGCTCGGGGGAGGAGAGCAGGGAGGGGAGCGGCGGCGGCTTGGGCATGGCGTCATTCTCGCGGCCGGGACGGGCGGCAGCGAGGTGCCGCCCGGGGTGCGTGGCCGGGATCACAGGGGTTGTCTCCCGGGGCTCGGAATGGCGCGCGGGGCCGAAGGGTTTGAGTGGGAGAGACGCTCAATGCATGTGCACATACCCACCGGTCCATCGTCCCGAGGAGCCCCCCACGTGAGCATCACCCCGCCCGCCGCCACGCGCGCCGCCGAGATTCTCGCCCGCCCGGTGTCCATCAACGGACTCACCGTCCCGAACCGCATCGCCATGGCGCCCATGACGCGCATGTTCTCCCCGGACGGCGTCCCCGGCGAGGACGTCGTGTCGTACTACGGGCGCCGGGCCGCCGCCGGCGTCGGCCTCATCGTCACCGAGGGCACCTACGTGGGGCACGACTCCGCCGGGCAGAGCGACCGGGTGCCGCGCTTCCACGGCGAGGAGCAGCTCGCGGGCTGGGCGAAGGTCGCGGAGGCCGTGCACGCGGGCGGCGGGAAGATCGTGCCGCAGCTGTGGCACATCGGCATGGTGCGCAAGCAGGGTGAGCCGCCGTACGCGGACGCGCCCGCCGTCGGGCCTTCCGGCATCCGGCTGGACGGCACCGAGGGCGCCGGCAAGGCGATGACCCAGCGCGACCTGGACGACGTCATCGGCGCGTTCGCCGAGGCCGCGGCCGCCGCCGAGCGCATCGGGTTCGACGGCGTCGAGCTGCACGGCGCCCACGGCTACCTCCTCGACCAGTTCCTGTGGGCCGGCACCAACCGCCGGACCGACGCCTACGGCGGCGACCTGGTGGCCCGCACGAAGTTCGCCGCCGAGATCGTGGCCGCCGTCCGCGCGACCGTCTCCGCCGAGTTCCCGGTCGTCTTCCGCTACTCGCAGTGGAAGTCGGACGCCTACGACGCCCGTCTCGCCGAGACCCCCGAGGAGCTGGAGGCCCTCCTCGCCCCGCTCGCCGCCGCCGGCGTCGACGCCTTCCACGCCTCCACCCGCCGCTACTGGCTGCCGGAGTTCGACGGGTCCGACCTGAACCTCGCGGGCTGGACGAAGAAGCTCACCGGCAAGCCCGCCATCACGGTCGGCTCGGTCGGCCTCGACGGCGACTTCCTCCGGGGCTTCGCCGGCGAGGGCGCGCCGGTCAAGGGGATCGACGACCTCCTGGACCGTCTGGAGCGCGACGAGTTCGACATGGTGGCCGTCGGCCGTGCGCTGCTCCAGGACCCGGAGTGGGCGGCCAAGGTGCTCGGCGGCCGTCTCGACGAGCTGAAGCCCTACGACGCCGCCGCGCTGCGCACCCTGAGCTGAGCGTCGACCCGCCTGTGCCGCCCGCGAGACGGGGCGCTCAGAGGTTGCCGAGCGGCTCGATGTCGACCTTCACCGGGGTGCCCCAGATCCGCAGGACCTCGTAGTCGGTGAACTCGTGCACGAGCCGGTAGGCCATCGCGGGACGGGACCCGCGGCGCAGGGCGGCGATGTACAGCTCCGCCTCGCGCCGGTCCCGCCGCGGTGTTCCGCAGAGCTGCCACTCCTGGCCGTTCCACAGCTCCGCCAGCCAGCGCTGCTGGGGCTGCGGGCGGTCGGCGCGGGTGCCGTACCGCGAAGGGGCGGGAGCGGTGTGGGGCGCCTGCGGCGGCGGGCCGTTGAACTCGGCGCGCCGGGCCGCCCGGCGGCGCGTCTCGCACAGCAGGCACAGGTCGGCGGCCGCCTGGTCGACCGGGCCGTACGGGTGTTCGGCACAGCGGGTGGTCGGGACGGCGCCGACCACGCTGTCGTCCAGCAGCTCCAGCGCCCGCCGCAGATCGGCCTTGACCTCGTGCAACCGGGCGTCGGGGGTGTCGGCGGTGAGGGCGTCGCCGTGTTCGCCGAGCACACGGAGGGCACGGCCGAGCGCGGTGAGCTGGGCGTGGTTCATGGCCCCAAGGGTAGGGCTCGCGCCGGACGACGGCTCTCGCCGGCCGGCGTGCGCGGGAGCGGCCTCAGTGCGTGGGCGGGGTGCCCGTGGCGGTCGCGGTGCCCGTGGCGGTAGCGGTGGCCGGGTCGGGCGGGGTGAGGGGGCCGGGCTTGCCGGGGGGAGCGGTGTCGAGGGCGGTGGCCGTGGTCGTGGGGGACAGGGCCGCGGCTGCTGCTCGGACGCCGCCGAAGACGTAGGTGGCGGCGAAGCCGACCGCGTACCCGGTCAGCAGGCCGCCCGCGTAGACCGCCGCCGTGGCGCCCGGCCCCCGGTCGCCCGCCAGCAGCGGGAACAGGGCCCAGCCCGACGGGCCGATCGCCGTCGCCCCGACCCGGTCGCCGAGCGTCGCGAAGAACCCGATGAAGGCGCCGCCGGCCGCGCCTCCCGCGCAGGCGGTGAGGAAGGGGCGGCCCAGCGGCAGCGACACCCCGTAGATGAGGGGCTCGCCGACGCCCAGCAGTCCGGCCGGGAGCGCCGACCTGATCGTCGTCCGCAGCGCCGCGTGGTCGCGCAGCCGGACGTACACCGCCGCCGCCGCGCCGACCTGGCCCGCGCCCGCCATCGCCAGCACCGGCAACAGGACCGTGTACCCCTGCTGCTCGATGAGCGTGGTGTGGACGGGGATCAGGGCCTGGTGGAGGCCCAGCATCACCAGCGGCAGGAAGAGGCCGCCCAGCAGCAGACCGGCGAAGGCGCCCGCCGTCGTCAGCAGCCAGTTCGCCGCCGTGCCGACGGCCGCCGAGACCGCTCCCGCCGCGTACATCAGCCCGTACAGGGTGCCGAGACCGGCGACCAGGACCGTCAGGGCGGGGGTGAGGAGCACGTCCAGCGTCTCCGGGACCCGGCCGCGGCACTGCTTCTCCACGTACGTCGCCAGCAGCGCCGCCGCCAGCGCGCCGAGGACGCCGCCCTGGCCGGGAGCGAGCGTCACCCCGAACGCCGTCACCTTCGCGACCCCCGGATACACGACGACCGCCGCGACCGCGCCGCCCAGGACCGGTGTGCCGCCGAACTCCTTCGCCGTGTTGTGGCCGACGAACACGGCGATCAGTGCCATGAAGCCGGAGGCGACGGCGGTCAGCGCCGGCGTGAGCCCGGGCAGCAGGCCCGCGTTGAGGAGCAGGCCGTTGACGCCGGCCAGGACCCCGCAGCCGACGAGGGCCGGGACGAGGGGGACGAAGACCGCGGCGAGGCGGCGCAGGGCGCTCTTCAGCGGGGTCGCGTCGCGCTCGCGCCGGCGCGCCTTCAGTCCGGCGCCGCGTGCCGCCA
This sequence comes from Streptomyces sp. SAS_272, assembly GCF_052543235.1. Classification (NCBI taxonomy): domain Bacteria; kingdom Bacillati; phylum Actinomycetota; class Actinomycetes; order Kitasatosporales; family Streptomycetaceae; genus Streptomyces; species Streptomyces sp. SAS_272. The sequence continues at coordinate 49,537 of NZ_JBMNDR010000008.1, forward strand.
GCCGGTGTGCGGCCGTCAGCTTCTCGAAGTCGGCCGTCACCCGCGTCACCACGCCAGGCCCGAGGACCACCTGGAAGGCGCCGTCGGCCACCACGACCCCGAGCACCCCGGGCACCGCCCGCAGCGCCTCCTCGTCCGCCCGGGACGGATCGGCGAGGTCCAGTCGCAGCCGGGTCATGCAGTGGGCGACGGACAGGACGTTCGCGGGGCCGCCCACCAGGGGCAGGATCGCGGCGGCTGTGGAGGAGGAGTCGATGCGCACCCCCCGAGCGTGCGGCTCAGCGGCCCGCCGCGGTGAGAGCGGCGCGCAGATGTCCCCCGGACTCCTCCAGAAGGCGGGTGGCGGCCGGCCCCTCCACCCCCGCAAGCACCACCAGGATCGCGGCTTTCACCTCGCCGTCCGCCGCCGCGAGAGCCGCCTCGATCTCGTCGTCCGACGCGCCCGTCGCCAGGGCGACGATCCGCCGCGACCGGGCGCGCAGCTTCTCGTTGGAGGCGCGGACGTCGACCATCAGGTTCCCGTACGTCTTGCCCAGCCGGATCATCGTGATCGTCGAGACCATGTTCAGCACCAGCTTCTGCGCGGTGCCCGCCTTCAGCCGGGTCGAGCCGGTGAGCAGCTCGGGGCCCACCACCACCTCGATCGCGTGCTCGGCGGCGGCGGCCAGCGCGCTGCCCGTGTTGCAGGCCAGAGCGACGCTCAGCGCGCCCCGGGCGCGGGCGTGCCGCACCGCGCCGACCGCGTAGGGGGTGCGGCCCGAGGCGGAGACGCCGATCACCGTGTCCTCGGGGGTGAGGGAGAGCGCGGCGAGATCCGCCTCGGCGAGCTCGGGGGAGTCCTCGGCGCCCTCGACCGGGACGGTCATGGCCGGCGGCCCGCCCGCGATCACCCCGACGACCCGGCCGGGGGCGGTGCCGAAGGTGGGCGGGCACTCGGAGGCGTCGAGCACGCCGAGCCGTCCCGCGGTGCCCGCGCCCGCGTAGACCAGCCTGCCGCCGCGCGCCATCCGCGTCGCCGTCGCGTCGACGACGGCGGCGATGCGCGGGAGCTGCGTGGCCACGGCGGCGGCGACGCCGGCGTCCTCCGCGTTCATCAGCCGGGCGATGTCGAGGGTGGGGAGGCGGTCGATCTCCGCGAGGTCGGGGCGGAAGGCCTCGGTGGTGAGGGTGTCGAGCGCGGTGCGCAGATCCTGGGAGCCGGCACTGGAGGTCATGGCGTTTTCCGGTTCTCTCGTCGGCAGGGGCCCTGCAACATCTACCGCCGGCGGTGGGCCGACGCCTCGTGCGACGCGGCCGGACCGGGCGCGGAGCTCTCCGGCGCGGCCTGCGGGGGCGGCACATGGATCGCATTTTCTGTCCGGGAGCGGGTCGGGAGTGCGCACAATGGGGGCATGGACCCCACCAGCCCCGATCCCACCAGCCCCCTGGAACAGACGTTGCACACGGCGCGTGCCCTGGTGCTCGCCGACCTGGCCTCGGGCGAGGTCGCCGCGGCGGACGTCGTGTCGATGGTCGAGGACTCGGTGGTGCAGCGCCGCTGGTGGGTCGAGCAGTGGCCGGACGGCGCGGCGTTCGTGGCCGGTCTGGTGGCCCAGGACGTGCAGGACGCGCTGCTGGAGCGGTACGGGCGATGGCCGCTGTGCCCGGTCTGCGGTTCCGGCGACCCGCACGCCCTCGACGTCGAGCCCGAACTGGGCCCCGACCCGCACTGGGTGTGCCACAAGGCCGGGGTGAAGGTCGCCTCGGTGGGCTCGCTGGGGTCGGCCATGGGAGGCGGGCCGTCCTCGTGAGGCGCTCATGACCGTCTACATCGACCCGCCGAACTGGCCGGGGCACGGCCGCATGTGGTCGCATCTGGTCAGCGACGTCTCGTATGCCGAACTGCAGGCGTTCGCCGATCGGTTGGGCGTCCCGCGGCGGGCCTTCGAACGCGACCACTACGACATCCCGTCCCCCCGCTACGACGAGGTGGTGGCGGCCGGCGCGGTCGAGGTGAGCAGCCGTGAGGTGGTGCGGCTGCTGACGGAGTCCGGCCTGCGCCGGCGCAAGGGCGCCGGCCGGGACGAGGGCGTGGGCGGCGGCCGGGGTGACGGCGCCCGGGACGTGGGCCGCGGGGACGTGGGCCGCGGGGACGGCGCCGTCAGCTGCTGAAGACCGGTTCCATGGTGTGCCACCAGGCCGCGAGGCTGGTGTGGTCGGGGCCGCTGATCTGGACCAGCGCGGGCCGGTCGTAGTACGAGCAGAGGAAGACGTACTGCCCGGTGTCCGACAGGAAGCAGACGACGTCCCCGGCGGAGTCGCCGGTGTTGTTCTCGCGCCAGGTGCCGTAGGCGTTGGTCTGCGCCTCGCAGTCGCCGGGCTGCAGTCGGGCGGCGTAGGACTGGAAGACGGCGTCCCGGTCGGACTTGGTCCCGTACATGATGACGCTCGCCTTGCCGGAGCCCGAGACGCCGTACTGGTCGACGGTGGTCACCGTGCAGTACAGGGCGGCGTCCGCGCCCCGCCACTCGGTGTGCGCGCAGCTGTCGCGCGACCACTGGTCGGTGTTGAGCGTGTCGCGCAGGGCGCGTTCGTCCGCGGTCAGCCCGTCGCTCGCGCTGTCGTCGGTGGCGCCTCCGCTGTCGGACGTCCCGCCGGAGTCGGAGGTGCCGGAGGTGCCGCCGGCCGTGCTTCCGCCGGTCGTGCTCCCGCCGGTGGTTCCGTCGGTCGTTCCCTCGGCGGCGCCGTCCGTCGTGGTCCCGTCCGTGCCGCCGTCGCCCGCCGTGGAGCCCGCAGCGGAGTCGCCGCCGGAAACGGAACCGGAGGCCGAGCCGGAACTGGAACTGGAACTCGAGCCGCCGGTTCCGCCGCCCCCGCCCCCGTGGGACGACTGGTAGATGCCCACGACGGCGAGCACCGAGCTGAGGACGACCCCGATGATGGCCCACCGCACGCTCTGTCGGGCCAGCCGGTGGGAGTCGGGAGGGTCCGGTGGCGTGGACGGGCCGGTCGTGCTCATGGCGTTCCCCCGTTTCCCCCGGCGTGCGCGACCGCGCGCGGCGCGGCCGTGTCGGAATTATCCGAAGCGGAGGGCGTGGGCCGGGAGGGAAAGCGACGAAGATCGGCCGCGGCTACGTCAGGTGCGGTCGGCCGCGCAGCTCATACGCGTACTCCCCCTCGCCTTCGCCGACCTGGACGAAGCCGGCCCGTTCGAGCACGGCCCGCGAGGGGGCGTTGACGTGTTCGACGACCGCGAACAGGCGTCGCACGTCGTCCCGCGCCAGCGCCCATCCGGCGAGCGCGCGCAGGGCCTCGGTCGCGTAGCCCCGGCCGCGGGCGGCCTCGACCAGGTCGTAGCCGATCTCCGTGCGGCCGTCGTCGTCGGGAGCGGCGTGGAAGCCCATGCTGCCGACGGCCAGACCGTCCGACCGCCGTACGAGGACGTACAGGCCGAACTCCGGGCGGTGCACTCCGGCCGCGTATGCGGTGGCCAGCATTCCGGCGGCGTCCCGGGTGCCCTCGAACGGGGCGCCCCCGAGCCAGTCGAAGCCCCCGCCGCCGCCCGCCCGCAGTCCGGCGGCGACCGTGGGGGAGACGCCCACGAGGGTGAGACGCCCGGCGGGGATGCGCGGGGCGGCGGGCAGGTGCGCGGCGGCGGTCATGAGGCCAGCAGCTCCAGCTCGCCCCGCAGGTTGTAGCGGGCCGTTTCCTCCCAGTGGTCGCTCCCGTACGGCGTCCTGAACAGCCTGGGGAGGGCGAGGAGTCGGCGCAGGACGTCCGAACGGCCGGCCCGGAAGGCGTCGTTCGGCACGAAGGAGTACTCCTCGCGGACGGCGGCGGTGTAGGCGGCGTACACGGAGGGCGGCGAGGCGAGGACCGCGAGGTCGGCGTCGCACAGCACCCGGCCGTCGGGGTCCTCGTCGGCCGGGTCGTGGGTGACCGTGAGCCGGACGAGCCGCGCGACCTCGGCCGTCTTCTCCGCGGGCGCGCCGGCCTCGGCGAGGGCGCGCTCGGCGAGACGGGCGGAGCGCTCCTCGTTCTCGGAGCGGTCGGGGAGATAGACGGCGTCGTGGAACCAGGCGGCCAGCCGGACGACGTCCGGGTCGGCGGCGTGCTTCTGGAGGACGTCGACGCGGTCGAGGACGTCGGTGAGATGGGTCAGCGTGTGGTAGCGGCGCTGAGGCTCCTGCCAGCGGGCGAGGAGGGCGTCGGCGTAGGGCGCGGGGTCGGGGCCGCCGCCCGGGCCCCGGACCCCTTCCAGTGCGTGGCTGAAACGGGTGCGCAGCGCGTCGAGATCGGCCATGGCCTCATTGTCCCGCCGACCGGCGTATTCTTAAATTGGACTAGACCTATAAGTGCCCGGGTGCGGACCGCCGACGAACTCCGACGGCGCCGATGTACGCCGATGTACGCCGATGAACGCCGACGAATGGGGACCCATGAGCAAGCGTGCAGTTCTGGAGGTGATCGCCCTCGACGTCGAGGACGCGGTCGCCGCCCAGGCCGGAGGCGCGGACCGCCTCGAGCTGGTCACCGAGATGGCCGCCGACGGGCTCACCCCGCCGGTCGCGGTGTTCGCCGCCGTCCGAGCCGCCGTGGACCTCTCCCTGCGCGTCATGCTGCGGCTGTCCGACGGCTTCGCGGCCGGGGACGTCGACCGCCTCGTGCGCGCCGCAGCCGACCTGCGGGCGGCCGGCGCGCAGGAGTTCGTGCTCGGCTTCCTCGACGCGGAGGGCGCGGTGGACCTTCCCGCGGTCGAGCGGATCGTCGCCGAGCTGGACGGCTGCCGCTGGACCTTCCACCGCGCCCTCGACCACGCCGCCGACCGCGACGCCCTGCGCAAACAGCTGGACGGCCTGCCCGGACTGGACGCCTACCTCACCGCCGGCTCCCCGGCCGGGGTCGACGCGGGCCTGCCCACCCTGCTCGCCGAAGCCGCCCGGCACGGCGAACAGGGCTATGAACAGCGCCTCCTCGTCGGCGGCGGCCTGCGCCTCGACCACCTTCCACGGCTGCGGACCGCCGGGATCGACGCGTTCCACATCGGCGGCGCGGCCCGCCCGCACGGCTGGTCCGGCCCGGTGTCGGCACACGCCGTCCGCGAGTGGCGCAGTGCCGTGGACGGCGGGCGCCCCGAGCCGGCGGCCCACCCCGAGCCGGCGGCTCGCGCAGGGCAGGGCCAGGGCGGGTAGGGCGGGGCAGACCGGGCCGGGCGACCCGCACGCAGCCCTGGCCCTGGTGCCGGGGCTGCGCGCGGTGCGCTCCCCGACGCGGCGTCCGCGACGTCGCCGCGCCTTGCGAGGCCCGGGCGGGACGGGGCTCCGGTCAGGCGAGTTGTCGGGGCAGCGGGGCGGTGTGGGTGACGAGGAGGCCGGAGACCGCTCGGGTCAGGGTCACGTACAGCCGGCGCAGGCCCGTCCGTTCGTCGGGCTCCCCGTCGACCACGGCCTGCGGTTCGTCCAGGACGACGTAGTCGTACTCCAGACCCTTGGCCAGCGACGCCGGGACCAGGGTGAGGCGGGTCTCGGCCGTCGTCTCCTCACCCGGGGACAGCCACCCGACGCCCGCCGCAGCCAGCGCCTCGGCCAGCGCCGGGACCCGGGCGTCGGCCGCGATCAGGCCCGTCGAGCCCTCGTTGCGCAGCATCTCCTCGCAGGCCGCGACGACATCCGCGGTGTCCGCGACCTCCCGGAGGTCGAAGAAGCCGGGGTTCTCACGGACCGACGCGACGGGGGCGAGGCCCGGCGCGATGTGCGGCAGCAGCCGGGAGGCGTAGACGATCACGTCCGTCGGCACGCGGAATCCGGCCGTCAGCTCCTCGACCACCGCGTCCGCCTTGCCGAGGTGCCCGAGAGCCTCCTCCCAGCTCCGGGTCGCCCACGGGGTGGTGCCCTGCGCCAGATCGCCCAGCACGGTCGCCGACCCCGTCGAGCAACGGCGGCCGACCGCCCGGTACTGCATCGGCGACAGGTCCTGCGCCTCGTCGAGGACCACATGGCCCAGCGAGTGCGTGCGCTCCACCAGGTCCCTCGCCTCGTCGATCAGCACCGCGTCCGCCGCCGACCACCTGGCCGCCTTCACCGACCGCGCCGGCTTCGCCGCCAGGATCGTCTTCTGCTCCTGCTCGCTCAGCACGCCGTCCGCGTGCTCGGCGAGGAACTCCGCGTCCGTCAGCAGCCGCAGCACCAGCTTCGCCGGGTCGACGGCCGGCCAGACCTCCTTCACGGCCGCCTTCACCGCGCTGTTGCGGGCCACGGCGTCCTGCACCCGGTCGTCCGGGGCCTCGCCCGAGCGCTCCATCTGCACCAGCACCGCGTGCGCGATGCGCTGTGGCAGGGCCTCGCGGGCGGCCCCGTACCGGATGTCCCGGCCGAGCAGCTCCCGCACCATCTCCTCCAGTTCGTACGCCGGAACCCGCCAGCGCCGCGACCCGCGCACCACGACGACCGGTTCGGCCGGCATCCGCACCTGCGCGTAGACGGCCCGCCGCAGCACCTGAGCCATCCTCGCGTCGCCCTTGACGAGCGCCGCCGCCGCGTCGTCCGCGCCCCGCACCTCCACATGGGCCACCAGGTCGTCCACCGTGCCCTGGCGGACCGTCAGCTCGCCCAGCGCCGGCAGCACCTGCTCGATGTAGTGGAGGAAGGACTTGTTCGGCCCGATGACCAGCGTGCCGGTGCGCGCGAGCCGCTCACGGTGGGCGTACAGCAGATACGCCACCCGGTGCAGACCGACCGCCGTCTTCCCGGTCCCCGGCCCTCCCTGCACGCACACCGTGCCGCCCAGCCCGCTGCGCACGATCTCGTCCTGCTCGGGCTGGATGGTGGCGACGATGTCCCGCATCGGGCCCACACGCGGCCGCTCGATCTCCTGCTGGAGCAGCTTGCTGGTGGCGGCGGCCTCGGTGGGGTCGGACAGGTGCTCGTCCTCGTACGCCGTGATGTCCCCGCGGGTGTAGCCGAAGCGGCGGCGCAGCCCGACGTCCAGCGGATCCTTCTTCGACGCCCGGTAGAACGGCTGCGAGACCGGCGCACGCCAGTCGATGACCATCGGGTCGCCGTCGCCGTCGTGCACATGGCGACGCCCGATGTAGAACTTCTCCCCCTCCGCGCCCTCCGCCCGGTCCGCGCCGGGAGCGTGCAGATAGTCGAGACGGCCGAAGAACAGCGGGGTGTCGCTCAGATCGGCCAGCGCCTTGATCCGTTCCCCGATCTGCCGCTCCAGGATCTGCGCGTTGACCCAATTCGCGGTGACGTCGCTGATGTCGAGGGACTCGACGTCCTCCCGCATCGCGCGCAGGGCCGCCCGGGAGGAGGCGAGATGGCCGCGTTCGCGGGCGAGGGGATCGTCGACGGACGTGCGGGACGAGGGCGGCGTGGACAAGGGGGTGCCTCCGGGCCGGCTGGGGGTGGGCTACGGCGATTGCCGTCCGGTTTCCGTCCGGACGGCGGCGCTCCGAGGGGAGGCGGGCAAGAGCGGAGATTCTAGGTGAGCCGCCGAACGCGCGCCAACGCATTTACCCGGCACCCCTGAGGGACGCGCCTCCGTCCCGTAGGGGACACCCCCGCTCACAGGTGTACCCAGGGAGTACGCCGAATGGGGACCTGGGACCGATGCCCCCCTTATGCCCCCGCGCGCACCATGGAGACATGAGTGCAGCGACCATCACCCCGGCCCCCGGTCGCCCGTCCGGCGCGACCCCCCTGTCCGACCACCACCGCCACCGCCTCGGCGACGCCCTGCGCGCGGTGAAGGTGTTCGTCGGCGCCGCCTTCGACGTGATCGTCCTCGGCGAGTACCGCGAGGAGGCCGGCGTCCGCCGCAGGTGAGACGCCGTGTCCCGGACCCGGCCCGACCACCCGCGGGCGCACCGCATCGGTACCCGAGCCGATGCCCGATGCCCGCCGCTCAATGCCCGCCGCTCAATGCCCGCCGTCGGCCGCCGTGCTGTCCCTGGTGCTCACACTGCCCCGGCCCCAGGGCGGACACGACCTTCCGGTCGCGTGCGGCGCCGGGACCCTCAGGCCTCCTCCGCCAGCAGCTCGTCCGCGTCCATGATCCGGTAGGCGTAGCCCTGCTCCGCCAGGAACCGCTGGCGGTGCGCCGCGAAGTCCTGGTCGATGGTGTCCCGCGCCACCACCGAGTAGAAGTGGGCCTGATGCCCGTCCGCCTTGGGACGCAGCACCCGGCCGAGACGCTGCGCCTCCTCCTGCCGGGACCCGAAGGTGCCCGACACCTGGATGGCCACCGTCGCCTCCGGCAGGTCGATCGAGAAGTTCGCGACCTTCGACACCACCAGCACGCTGATCTCGCCCTCCCGGAAGGCGTCGAAGAGCTTCTCGCGCTGCGCGTTCGACGTCTCGCCCTTGATGACCGGCGCGTTCAGATGCTCGCCGAGTTCGTCGAGCTGGTCGATGTACTGCCCGATGACGAGGATCTGCTGCCCGGCGAACCGCCGCACCAGCGCCTCCGTCACCTTCCGCTTCGTCGCCGTCGTCGCGCAGAAGCGGTACTTCTCCTCCGCCTCGGCCGTCGCGTACGCGAGGCGCTCCGAGTCCGTGAGATTGACCCGGACCTCCACACAGTCGGCGGGCGCGATGTAGCCCTGCGCCTCGATCTCCTTCCACGGCGCGTCGAACCGCTTCGGCCCGATGAGCGAGAACACGTCCGACTCACGGCCGTCCTCGCGGACCAGCGTCGCCGTCAGACCGAGCCGCCGCCGCGCCTGCAGGTCGGCGGTGAACTTGAAGACGGGTGCCGGCAGCAGATGCACCTCGTCGTAGACGATCAGGCCCCAGTCCCGGGAGTCGAACAGCTCCAGATGCGGGTAGACGCCCTTCCGCCGGGTCGTCAGCACCTGGTAGGTGGCGATGGTGACCGGGCGGATCTCCTTCCGCGTCCCGCTGTACTCGCCGATCTCTTCCTCGGTCAGCGAGGTCCGCTTCACCAGCTCGTGCTTCCACTGCCGGGCCGACACCGTGTTCGTGACGAGGATCAGCGTCGTGGACTTCGCCTGCGCCATCGACCCGGCCCCGACCAGGGTCTTGCCCGCACCGCAGGGCAGGACCACGACCCCGCTGCCGCCGTGCCAGAAGTTCTCCACCGCCTGCTTCTGGTACGGGCGCAGCGCCCACCCGTCCTCGGCGAGCTCGATGGGATGCGCCTCGCCGTCGACGTACCCCGCGAGGTCCTCGGCCGGCCAGCCCAGCTTCAGCAGCGTCTGCTTGATCTGTCCCCGCTCGGAGGGGTGCACGACGACCGTGTCCGGATCGAGCCGGGCCCCGACCAGCGGCGCGACGCGCTTCGAGCGCAGGATCTCCTCCAGCACCGGCCGGTCAGTGGTGGTCAGCACCAGCCCGTGCGCCGGATGCTTGCTCAGCGTCAGCCGCCCGTACCGGTCCATCGTCTCCGCGACGTCGACGAGCAGCGCGTGCGGCACGGGGTAGCGGCTGTACTGCACGAGCGCGTCCACGACCTGCTCGGCGTCGTGCCCGGCCGCCCGCGCGTTCCACAGGCCCAGCGGGGTCACCCGGTAGGTGTGGATGTGCTCCGGCGCCCGCTCCAGCTCGGCGAAGGGCGCGATCGCGCGACGGCAGTCGTCCGCCTGCTCGTGGTCGACCTCCAGGAGCAGAGTCTTGTCCGACTGGACGATCAGCGGTCCGTTCACGTACGCCATCCCTTCCGCACCGGCCAAACCTCCAGTGTGCCGTACGACGTGCCGCGACGGAGTGCCGCGGAGGCGGCAGCTGTGCCCGCGGACGTCCGGCCGGTCCCGGGGCGCGGGCAACCCTGCGCGCCCTCCGTGGGTCTGACCGGGCGAGCAGGCGCGGCGGGCGCGACGCGGTGAGGAGAATCACGGTATGTCGGTCCTGTCGTTCCGCAGAGGAGCGGTCGGCGTCGGAGCCGCGGCGGTGCTGGCCGCCACCGGCACCTGGGTGATGTGGCCGGCCGGGGTCGACGAGGCGCTGTGGGCGGAGGTGCGGCCGGTGATCGAGGCCCGCGTGGCGGCGGACTCGCGGGGGAACGGATACGGCGAGACCGTGCCCGCGTGGAGGGCACGCTGGTTCTGCCGGGCGGAGGCCCTCGAACTGGAGGAACACGCGGGCGAGATACGGGCCGGCGTCAACACGCTGTGCATCGAGTACGGAGTCCACGACCGGAGCCTCGTGGAGTGCGGCGCCGGGCAGTACCCGCAGGTCGTACGGCTCCAGCGGGACGCCGCGGCCGACGGCGGCTACCGGGTCGTCTCCCGGGAGGAGCCGCCGGACGGAGAGGGTTACGGCCGGTGGACGAAGGCCCATTTCGGCGTCCTCGCCCGGTCCTCCCTCCACGAGCCGATGCCGTCCGCCGCGTTGGAGTCCGCGGCCCGCGCCCACTTCGGCCTGCCGCCGGACGCCTCCGTCGGAGACTGCTGAGCGCGACGCCCGCGGGAGACTGCCGAGCGCGACGGCCGTCGGAGTGCTGAGCCGCGACGCCCGCCGGGACTGCTGCGCCGCGACAGGCCGCCGGGACCGCTGCGCCGCGACGGATGCGTCCGGCGGCGGTTGCGCTGCGACGGTCGTCGCTCGCCGGATGGGAGGCCGTCCGCGACGGACTGCGAGCCGCCGTCGAAACCGCGGATCAGTCGTCCGCCAGCTCCGCCACCCCGGTGATCCGGTGCAGCGGGTACGTGCGGACCTCGTCCGCCGTGTGGTCGTACCCCGTCACGAAGCCGCCCTCCACCCGCACCGGGGCGATGACTCGCTGACTGGCCGAACCCTCCGCGTTGACGTAACCGATCCACAGTGCCCCGCCCGTGAGAACGGCAGCCTGCATGGTGGCCAGCGTCTCGGCGGAACTGGTGCGGGGCAGCTCGCCCGGCGCGAGCGGGGCGGCGTCCTCCGTCGCCTTGCGCGGTGCGGTCGCGGCCGCGTCACCCGCCCGGACGGCCCGGATCGCCGCCGTGAGCAGCGTGCCGTCGGGAACCGGCGGCCCCTCCGGCACCGGCTCGGGTGCCGTCCGGGGCGGCGTGCGGTGGGCGAGCGCGCGGGTGATCAGGACGTCCCCCTCGGCGGACTCGGCTGCGGGCGCGAAGCCCAGCGCGCGCAGCCCGTCCAGAAGGGTCGCCGGGTCGGCCTGCGCCGCCAGCACCGTCGGAGCCAGGCGGCGCAGCCGCAGTCCGGCGGCACGCTTGTCGGCGAGGATCTCGTTCAGGATCGTCTCGTCGTCGCAGCGGACGTACGCCGAGGCCGCGCCCACCCGTAGATGGCCGTGCCGGCGCGCCACGTCGTCGATCAGATAGGTCAGCGGCTGCGGCACCGGCGTACGGGAGTGCTCGGCGAGGAACGCGTGCAGGTCGGAGGCGCTGCGCCCGGCGTCCAGGGCGCGCCGGACGGACCCGGGGGTGAACCGGTAGACGGTCGCGCCGCCCTTGGACTCGACGTCCGCGAGGACGCTCAGCACGTCGGCCAGCGGCCTTCGCAGCGGGCCCGGGGCGACCGCCGTCAGGTCCGCCTGGAGCAGGACGTGGTCCAGCGGCTCCGGCAGCAGCGGGGCGAGCAGCCGGGCGGCGGCCGCCGCGGCCACGGCCTGCTCGGGCGGCGAGAGCGGGGCCGCGACGGCGGTGGCGGTCCGGTGATGGGCGGGCAGTTTGTCGCCGGGGCCGGCCGGAGCGGCGGCCCCGCCGGCCCGCGCGGCGCGGACGGCGGGCGGCGTGCCGCCGAGCAGGGCGCGCCCGTGCGCCGACAGCGCACCCCGGCCGGTCACCCCCAGCAGCTCGGCCTCGGCCAGAGCCCAGCGGGCGAGCCGGGAGCGGAGGTCCTCGTCACCCTGCGCGGCAGGCTGCGCGGCCCCTGAGTACCCCGTCGTCCCCGGCGCCGTCTGCGCGCCGTGCGAACCCGGCGTCCCCGCTGCGCCGCCCTGTGCGCCGCGCAGCGGGCGCTCCCAGCGCAGCCGGGCCAGCACCGCCTCCGCGTTCGGCGCGCCGCCCTCGGGCAGCCCGGCCAGCAGCGTCAGCACCCGATGACGTACCTCGGGCGCGGCGGACCGGTCGAGACCCGGGCCCAGCGCCGACAGCGCCCGCTCCTTCATGTCCCGGCCGCCGACGACCCCCGAGGTCCGGGTCGCCGCCAGCCAGGCCTCGGCGAGCCGCGACCATCGCTCGGCCGGCGGCCGCTCCACCCACTCGTCGTACTCCGGGGTCGCCGCATACCGCTCGTCGGCCTCGCCGTCCGAGGCGAGCAGCCCCGCCGCGTACGCCAGCTCGACCCAGAACGCGGCCACCGGCTCGGCCACGTCCAGCGCGACGGCCGTCCGCTTGAGGTCGCGGACGCTGATCCCGCCGGCCCGCAGCACCGTGGGCCCGCCCTCGTCCCAGTCCTTCAGCAGCTCCTCGACCGTCGCCAGCGCCGTGTACGCCTGACCGGCCGCCGTCGCGTCCACCACCTGCGGCGCGTGCACCACGAGCGGCTCCACGGCCGGCGGCGCCGGTTCGGGCGCCCGGTGCGCGCGGCCCTTGCGCAGATGCAGGGCGACCTCACGCGGCAGGACGACGGTCCCGGGCGCCGTCGGCAGCAGCAGTGCGCGGTCGAGCAGCCAGCGCAGCCGCGCCGCCGGCTCGGCCGTGACCTGACCGTACGGCGGCCCCCACACCAGCCGCTCCAGCACCTCGAGGGACTCGGCGGGCGCCCCGGCCAGCAGTGCGGCCATCTTCCGGCGATGGGTGAACAGAGCGGTGAGCGCGCCCACGGCGGAGACCGAGTCGTGCGTCGACGGCAGTCCGACCGTCGCCACGAACTCCTGGATCCGGCCCGGCGACATGCCCGCCGTCGCCTCCCGCACACTCGGCCCGAGCCCCGTAGGCGACGGGTGCTGCGGGGACGGCGCCAGCAGCTCACGGGCGGTGCGCACCAACCGCAGACGGTCGTCCGCGCCCCACACCAGTGCCTGCTCGCGCAAGGCGGCCAACGCCGCCGGGAGGGCCGCGACCACGGCCGGATCGCCGGCGTCCCCCGCCATCAGACCGAACAGCTCCTCGCGGGTCGCCGGATCGCCGGCCACGGCCAGCGCCTCCGCCGTCTGCAGCACGAACCGGTCGAGCCGCTCCAGCGCGCGGACGACGGAGGCACGGGTGCCGGCGCGGGTGGCGAGCTGCGTGAGGTCGGTGGGGACCGGAGTGATGAGGTCGGGGCGGGCGCGCAGCAGCGCGGCCAGGGAAGCGTCGTCCCGGGCGCGGAGCGCTTCCGCGAGGGACCGGGGGGCCGACTGGTCCTCGGTGCTCATTCTGCCCACGGTAGCGGTTGACGCTCTCGGGAGCCGCCGTCCCCGGGTCCGCGGGCCCCGATGCACTAGCGTCTTCGGCGTGGGGATCGAGAGCGACCAAGTCGTCTACGAGTATCTGAGCCGCGTCGGCGACGTCGCACAGCAGCGCCAGTTGTCGTCGGCCACCCGGATGCGGCTCGTCTCCGAGCTGCGCAACGAGATCGAACGGCGCCGTGCGAAGGCGCCCGTCGACTCGCCCGCCGCCGTCCGTCGCATCATCGACCGTCTCGGCAGCCCCGACGATCTCGTGGCCGCCGCGGCCGAGGGCGGCGGCGTGCCGCAGACGCCGACGCCCTCCGTGCCCGTCCAGCGGGACGGCGACGCGCAGCGGGACCGAGCGAGGCAAGAGAGACAGGCGAGGCAGCAGAAACAACAGAGACGGCCGAGGCAGGAGAAACAGCCGGAACCCATGGGGCAGCCGGAGCAGTCGGAGCAGGCCGGCCGGCCTGAGCGGCCGAAGGGGATCCGGCGGATCGTGCCACGCCCGCGCACCGGCGCTCCGTCGCCCGCCGACGTCCCCTCCGACGCGGCGTCCCCGCCGCACCGCGCGCCCGCGCACGAACTGGGCGACGGCGGCTCAGCCCCCGACTGGTGGCTGAACGAGCCGACCCCGTTCGGTCCCGGCGAGGACATTCCCGGGTTCGTCGGCGGAGTCGAGATCCCCGACCTGCTCAAGCCGCCGCCGCGCCGAAAGCCCGAGGACGACGCCGACGACGAGTCCGATGCCGTCGAGGAAGACGCCGCGCTCGACGGCGACACCCCCGCCGCCCCCGCCCGCCGCCGTCGGCTGCGCCTCCCCCGGGCCGCCGGCGCACCGGCCCGCCGCTGGAGCAACCCGCTGCTCCTGATCGCCGCCGGCTGCCTGGTCGCGGGCGCGGCGCTCGGGAACTGGTTCGTGCTGATCCTGGGGTGGCTCATCGCGTACGCCTCACGCCGGCTGACCGAGCGGGAGACGAAGGCGGCGGTCTTCTGGCTGCCCGGCCTCGCGCTCACCGCCGGACTCGTCTGGCTGTGGGGCCGCTCCGAGGGACGCTGGGGCGCACCCGTCGCCGAGGGGCACATGAGCGACGCGATCGCCGACACCTGGCCCTGGGTCATCCGGGGGGCCGCCGTCGCCTCCGCCCTCTTCCTGGCCTGGCGCTCACAGCGGCAGCGGTGACGAGCGCGCGGAGAGACCCGGCACCGCCCCGGTCAGCGGAAGTCGTGCGGGGCCGGGCAGGTCGAGGCCGCTCGGGCCCACCGGCACAATGGCCCCCATGACCGTCTCTCCCGCCCTCACCGTCGGCTTCGACCTCGACATGACCCTGATCGACTCCCGGCCCGGCATCCGGGCCTGCTGGGCGGAGCTGTCGACGAGAACGGGCACGTACGTCGACGCCGACCTGGTGGTGACGCGACTGGGGCCGCCGCTGGAGGAGGAGATCGGGAACTGGTTCCCCGCGGGGGAGATACCCGCCGTGGCCGCTCTCTACCGTGAGCTCTACCCGGCGTTCGCGGTCGGCGGCAGCCTCGAGATGCCCGGCGCCCGCGAGGCCGTCGCGGCGGTCCAGGCGGTAGGCGGGCGGGCGATCGTCGTCACCGCGAAGTGGGAGCCGAACGCCAGGCTGCACATGGACCACCTGGACCTGCGGCCCGACGCGGTGATCGGCAACCTGTGGGCCGAGCAGAAGGCCCGGGCTCTGCGCGAGCACGGGGCGAGCGTCTATGTCGGCGACCACATCGGGGACGTCCTCGGCGCGCGCGCCGCAGGGGCCCTGTCCGTGACCGTGCCGACCGGCCCGATCAGCGCGCAGGAGCTGCGGACGGCCGGCGCGGACGTCGTGCTCGCCGACCTCACCGAGTTCCCCGCCTGGCTGGCAGGCCACCTCGGCGAGGCGGACTCCTAACCGGCAGCGCTGCGCGCCTGACGCCGGCCCGCGGCGACGGACCGCAGAACTCCCGCGCCCGCGATCAGGAATCCGACGCCCATGAGCATGCTCAGCCCGAACATGTACGTCGGAAAGGGCGTCGAGCCGAGAAACAGCGGGGCGACCGTGACAAGGGTGGCCACGGCGCCGACGAAGAAGACGATGGCCCCGGCACGGATCAGTCGGTCACCGGGAGCGGCGGAATTGGTCTGGGTTTTGTCACGCACCCGACCAGGGTAGTTCCCCGCCCGAAGGAACGACCGGGGGGCGCGTCCGGCGCCGGCGCACGGCTCGGCGGCCGTGACGGGGGCCCCGCTCGGCGGTCTGGCCCAGCCGTCGGGCGGCGCAGAGGGGCTCAGGCGGTTTCGGACCGGAGAAACGCGTCGGCATTACGCGCGCACCGGCCGGCGAAAAGGCCGAAAGGGCATTGACGGTGTGTCAGCAGCTCCCGGCGCTCGCCGCAGGCGGATACGCGTAGACCCGTCGGAGACGGGTCGGTCGACCACGTGATCGAACCGGCCTCCGCTGTCAACGGCGGTGAGCACGACCGTCTCTGAGCGAGGGCTGAACCTCTGCAACCACTTTTGGTCTCTGCCGGCACAGGTGGCGGCTCAGTCTCGTTTACGGGCGTGATTAAGCCCGTGTTGCGCTGGGGAGAGCCCCGGTAGGCTGTCTCGACGGCAGTTCAAAGGGGTCCGGTGTCAGTCCGGCAGCTATCGAGGGAGCGTGTGCTTTGCCGACTGGCAAGGTCAAATGGTTCAACAGTGAGAAGGGCTTCGGCTTTCTCTCCCGCGACGACGGCGGTGACGTCTTCGTGCATTCCTCGGTCCTCCCCACCGGTGTCGAGGCACTGAAGCCGGGCCAGCGCGTGGAGTTCGGCGTCGTCGCAGGCCAGCGTGGCGACCAGGCGCTCTCCGTCGTCATCCTCGACCCGACTCCCTCGGTCGCCGCGGCGCAGCGCAAGAAGCCCGACGAACTGGCCTCCATCGTCCAGGACCTGACCACCCTTCTCGAGAACATCACGCCGATGCTCGAAAAGGGCCGATACCCGGAGAAGACCTCCGGCAAGAAGATCGCCGGTCTGCTGCGCGCCGTCGCCGACCAGCTGGACGTCTGAGCCGGCAACCGCCGGTCCCTCAGGGGAAGTCGAGCGCATTCGGGCCGAGGGGCGGAAGCAGTCCCTCGGCCGCCGCGCGGGTCAGCAGTCCGCGTACCGCCGCGTAACCGTCCTCGCCCAGCCCGGCCGTGAACTCGTTGACGTACAGACCGATGTGCTGGTCGGCGACGGACGGATCCATCTCCTGGGCGTGTTCCATGACGTACGGCCGGGAGACCTCCGGGTCGTCCCAGGCGGCGCGCACGGACGCGCGGATCGAGCCGGCGAGCCGGTCGAGGGTCTCCGCGCCCAGGGACCGCTTGGCGATGATCGCGCCGAGCGGGATCGGCAGACCGGTCGTGGCCTCCCAGTGCTCGCCCATGTCCGCGAGCTTGTGCAGCCCGTAGTCCCGGTACGTGAAGCGGGCCTCGTGGATCACCAGGCCCGCGTCGACCTTCCCGTCCCGCACGGCCGGCATGATCTCGTGGAACGGCATGACGAGGATCTCGCCGACGCCCCCCGGGACCTGCTCCGCCGCCCACAGACGGAACAGCAGGTACGCCGTCGACCGCTCGCTCGGCACGGCGACCGTGCGGCCGCTGAGTCCGGCGCCGCCGGAAGGCCGCACGGCGTCCCCCGCTCCCGCCCCGGTCCCCGCCCCAAGGTCCTCGCGGGTCAGCACCAGCGGCCCGCAGCCCCGGCCCAGCGCGCCCCCGCACGGCAGCAGCGCATAGGTGTCGAGGACGTACGGCAGCACCGCGTACGACACCTTCAGCACGTCCGACTCGCCGCGCTCGGCCATGCCGTTGGTGACGTCGATGTCCGCGAACGTCACGTCGAGCGCGGGCGCGTCCGGGACACGTCCGTGGGCCAGGGCGTCGAAGACGAAGGTGTCGTTCGGGCAGGGGGAGTACACGATCCGCAGGGGCCGCTCACTGGTCGTCATGCCGGTTCCAACTCTCGAGGACGGGTGCCAGCTTCCCGAACGCCGTCGTCAGCGCGGTCAGCGCGTCGCCGATGCGCCAGGCGGCCCGGTCACGGGGGCCGACGGGGTTGGACACCGCGCGGATCTCCACGACGGCGACGCCGTGCGCGTCGGCCGCCTCGGCGACCCCGAAGCCCTCCATGGCCTCGGCCAGGGCACGGGGGTGGCGCGCGCGCAGGGCCGCGGCCCGGGACGCGGTGCCGGTGACCGTGGAGACGGTCAGGATCGTGCCGACGCCGGCTCCTGTGGCGTCCGCGGCCGCCCGGACGAGGGACGGGGGCGGGACGTGGGTGACCCTGCCGAAGCCCAGCTCGGTGACCGGCAGGAAGCCGTCCGCGGTCTCCGCGCCCAGGTCGGCGGCGGTGATCCGGTCCGCGACGACGAGGGAGGCGACGGGCGCTCCGGGCACGAAGCCGCCCGCGATGCCGGCCGAGACGACCAGGTCGTACGGGGCTTCCTCGTACCGTGCGGCGGTCAGCGCGGCGGAGACGGACGCGGCGGCGAGCGCGGGGCCCACCCCGGCCGCGAGCAGGTCACAGGTCCCGCCCGGGCCCTGCAGGCGGTGCAGGGTGACGCCGGGCAGGTGCAGCTCACGGCCGGGCTCGGGGCATGCCCGGGCCACCGCGTCCCGCTCGGCGGGTACCGCGGTGGCCACGAGGACGCGTACGGGGGACGTGACTAGTCGTCCTTCTTGAGCTTGAAGGACCACAGGCCGGTCGCCGCCTGGCTCTGCTTCTTGCCGTCGCCCGCCTTGATGGTGACGAGCGTGGAGTCGCCCTGGGCGCCGTACTGGGCGTTGAAGAACACGCTGCCCGGGATCGTGCGGTAGGTCTTGTCGCTGTCCTCGGTGAGCGGCTGACCGTTCATCAGGATCGTCCAGCGCTTGTCGGCCACGTCGGGGTCGACGCCGAAGCGGACGGTCTCGTCAGGGTCGACGCTGATGGACTTGATGTCCTTGTCCGCGAGGCACTTCGCCAGATCGGGGGCCTTGAGGGCCTTGCCCTCTCCGCCGCAGGTGGCCTCGGCGCTGACCGAGTCACGGCCGACGGTGATCGTGGACAGCGGCGTCGGCTTGTCGCAGGCCGACAGGACGAGGAGTCCGGCACAAACGGCGCCGGCGGCGGCGACGACGCGGCGGCGTCGCACAGCGCCAGGTACATCAGCGGCTCCGCCGCGGGTCATCGTGGTCATGGCGGAAGGC
The DNA here is from genome assembly GCF_052543235.1 of Streptomyces sp. SAS_272. Classification (NCBI taxonomy): domain Bacteria; kingdom Bacillati; phylum Actinomycetota; class Actinomycetes; order Kitasatosporales; family Streptomycetaceae; genus Streptomyces; species Streptomyces sp. SAS_272. The sequence goes on from NZ_JBMNDR010000008.1 coordinate 68,004, forward strand.
TATCGGGCGCGCCCGGGCGTCCCCTTACGTGGGGTGCGGCGTGGCTGTGTGTCACGCCGCGCGGTTACGCCACGCGTGGCTTCGCGCCGCCGCCGTGCCGCGCCGAGGACAGCAGGCCGCGGACGGTGGTCACCCAGCCCAGAGCCACGACCACGGCGGCCACCGACAGGCCCAGCGCGCCGTTCAGCGGCATGACGATGCCGACCGCGCCGCCGAACACCCAGCACACCTGGAGGATCGTCTCGGAGCGGGCGAACGCCGAGGTGCGGACCAGTTCCGGGACGTCCCGCTGGATCAGCGCGTCCAGGGACAGCTTGGCGAGGGCCTGGGAGAAGCCGGCGACCGCCGCCAGGCAGGCCACCAGGAACGCGCCGAAGAACGCGGCCGCCGTGATCGTCGCGCCGAGGACGACGGCGACGACGGCGACGATGATCACCTCCGGTGCTCTGGACCGCAGCCACGCCCCCACGGCCGTGCCGAGCGCGTTGCCCAGGCCGGCGGAGACGGCCACCATGCCCAGCGACACGGCCGCGCTCTGCCCGGTGAGCGGGTGCTCGCGCAGCAGGAACGCCAGGAAGAAGGTCAGGAAGCCGGACAGCCAGCGCAGGGCCGCGTTGGCGCCGAGGGCGTGGGTGACGGCGATGCCGACGGTCCGCAGGCCGGGCCGCTTCAGTTGCTGCCGGTGCGGGCCGTGCAGGTGCTGCTCGTCGGCGGCGAGCAGGGCCACGTCCTCGCCCTTGGCCGAGTCGACCTTGCGGGGGAGCGAGAAGGACAGGAAGGTCCCCGCGACGAAGATCACGAAGGCGCCGTAGAGCGGGTAGCGGGGACCGAGCGCCTGCAGCCCCGCTCCGACGGGCGCGGCGACGCCGGTGGCGAGGAGGCCGCCGAGGGTTACCCGCGAGTTGGCTTTGACGAGGGAGAACCCAGGGGGCAGCAGTCGGGGCACGACGGCGCTGCGGACGACCCCGTACGCCTTGGAGGAGACCAGCACGCCGAGCGCGGCCGGATACAGCTCGATGCTGCCGGTGGCGACGGCGCCGGACAGGACGAGCGCGAGGAGCGCCCGGGCGAGCATCGCGCCGGCCATGGCGGCGCGCCGCCCGTGCGGGAGCCGGTCGAGCAGCGGGCCGATCACGGGGGCGAGGACGGTGAAGGGGGCCATGGTGATGGCGAGGTAGAGGGCGACGCGGCCGCGCGCCTCGTCGGTGGGCACGGAGAAGAAGACGGTGGAGGCGAGCGCGACGGTGATCATGACGTCGCCGGCGCCGTTCACCCCGTGCAGTTCGATCAGCTTGCCCAGGCCGGACTCGCCGGCGCCGTGCGCGTGGGTCGCCTTCCTGATCCCGCGGGCGGTGCCGGTGAACGGGAAGTGCAGGGCACGGCCGATCGCGCGGACGGACCCGCTCATCCGGCCCGAACCGCTCACTCTGCTCCTCGCCTTGGTCCCCTTCGTCGCACCGATCCCGGTGGCGCCCTGGGGTGTTCTCGCGGCTGCCACCCCGTCATAGTGCCCCGAGAAAGCCGCGCATAGTGCGGTTACCGCGCGTATGGCCGTGTGACGGTCGGCGCGCCCGGCCCTCCGGGAGGCGGCCCGGTCCCGTCGGCCCGCCCCGGAAATGATCTCCGGCGATGCTCGCGGAGGGCTTCCGGAGGGCTTCCGGGGGGCTCCGGGAGGGCTTCGGGGAACGCTCCGGGAGGGATCCGGGGGCTTCCGGTGGGTGGGAAACGTCCCGTCGGTGTAGGCCGAGCGTCCGCGAGAAGGTAGCGTGCGTAGCGCGCCGTGGCGATTGTTCTCGGCCGCGCGCCTCCCGGCCATCCCGCAGAATGGATGACAGCAGGCGCGCCCGAGCGCGATCGGGCGCGGACGTCGACGCGGCGCTCCCCCAGTGCCTCAGGCCTGGGAGGTACCCCCAGCCGCTCCGTCCGCACCCGCCGCCTCGAGGGGCGCACCGAGAGACGGCGTAGGAGAGAAGCGATACCTGTGAGCGCAGCGACCACGCGAAGCCGCACCCCCGACCGCCTGTGCGCCGAGGCCGTCGACCTCGCCCGCGCCGCAGCCGAGGAGGCAGCCGCCCCCGGCGTGGTCGGTGAGCATGCGGGCGTCGTCTCGGAGGGCGACCGTGTGGTCACCCACTATTTCGCATGCAAGGAGCTGGGCTACCGGGGCTGGCGCTGGGCGGCGACGGTGGCGCGGGCGTCCCGCGCCAAGATCGTCACTCTGGACGAGGTGGTGCTCCTCCCCGGCCCCGACGCGGTCCTGGCGCCCGAGTGGGTCCCGTGGAGCGAGCGGCTGCGCCCCGGCGACATGGGGCCCGGCGACCTGCTGCCCACGGACGCGGAGGATCTGCGCCTGGAGCCGGGCTACAGCGGGGAGGACGAGCCGCTGCCGAACTCGCCCGTCTCCGAGGAGATGGCGCAGCTGGCCGAGGCGGAGGACGCGGACGTGACGCCGGCCGCGCCGGCGAAGCTGCCGACGATCCCGGTCCGGGGCACGATCGCCGCCGTGGCCGAGGAGCTGGGGCTGCGCCGGGCCAGGGTGCTGTCCCGCTACGGTCTGCACACCGCCGCCGACCGCTGGGAGGAGGGCTTCGGCCCGAAGACGCCCATGGCCCAGGCGGCCCCCGCGTCCTGTGTGAGCTGCGGTTTCCTCGCCCGCATCGGCGGCTCGCTGGGGCAGGCCTTCGGTGTCTGCGCCAACGAGTTCTCCCCGGCCGACGGCCGGGTGGTCTCGCTGGCGTACGGCTGCGGCGGCCACTCGGAGGCGGCGGTGATGCCCACGCCGCCCCGGCCCGCCCCGCCGGTGGTCGACGAGACCCGGGTCGATCCGTTCCCGCTGCGTCCGGCCGCCGACTCGGGCTCGGTCCCGACCACGGCCGACGAGGACGCGGCGGAGCTCGGCCACTCGTAGCGCCTCGTCCTTCCCCGGCGGCCGGGCCGGGCCGGAGCGGGGGACGCGGTCGCTTCCGCGGGCGGTACCTTCGTCCTCACGCCGAGGAGAAGAGTGAACGTGAGCAAGTTCGTGCGGCCGGCGCCCGAGGGCGCGGATCCGTTCGGCACGGCACGCCTGCGCCGTGGAGTGCTGGACGCCTGGGCCACCAGTCCCGCCCGCTTCCGGGAGGACGCCAACGCCGAGGAGGATCTCGTCCTCGGCGGGTACCGGGACCGGCTCGTCGTCGAGCTGGCGCAGAACGCCGCCGACGCCGCGGCCCGGGGCGGGGTGCCGGGGCGGCTGCGCCTCACCCTGCGGGACGGCGTTCTCGTCGCGGCCAACACCGGCGCGCCTCTCGACGCCGCCGGTGTGGAGTCCCTCGCCACGCTGCGGGCCTCCGCCAAGCGGGAGGAGCGGCAGGCGGCCGTGGCCGTCGGGCGGTTCGGCGTCGGCTTCGCCGCCGTCCTCGCGGTCACCGACGAGCCGGCCGTGGTCGGCCGGCACGGCGGTGTCCGCTGGGACCTGGCGGAGGCCCGGTCGCTCGCCTCCGAGACCGCCCGGCACAGTCCCGGCCTCGGTGACGAGGTGCGGCGGCGCGACGGACACGTGCCCCTGCTGCGGCTGCCCTTCGCGGCCCAGGGCACGGCCCCCGACCCGTACGACACTGCCGTCATCCTTCCGCTGCGCGACGCCGCGGCGGCCGACCTCGCCGAGCGTCTGCTCACCGTGGTCGACGACGCCCTCCTGCTGGCCCTGCCGGGGCTGGAGGAGGTCGTCGTCGAGATCGGGGACGGCGCCGCGCGCACCCTGAGCCGTTCCACCGACGGCGACCTCACCGTCGTCACCGACACCGAGCGGGGCGTCACCCGGTGGCGGACCGCCGCCGCGCACGGCCCTCTCGGTCCCGAACTGCTCGCCGACCGGCCGGTGGAGGAGCGACTGCGGCCCCACTGGTCGGTCACCTGGGCGGTGCCCGTCGACGACGAGGGCGCGCCCGTCGCGCCCCGCACCACGCCGGTCGTCCACGCGCCCACTCCCAGCGACGAGCCGCTGGGGCTGCCCGCCCTGCTCATCGCGTCCTTCCCGCTCGACACCACGCGCCGTCACGCGGCCCCCGGTCCGCTGACCGACCATCTGGTGCGGCGGGCGGCCGAGGCGTACGCCGAACTCCTCGCCGGCTGGCGGCCGGTGGGGCCGGGGATCATCGGCCTCGTGCCCGGTCCGCTGGGCAAGGGGGCGCTGGACGGGGCGTTGCGCCAGGCCGTCCTGGATCTGCTGCCGCGCACCGCGTTCCTGCCGCCTGCCGTCGCGCCCGTGCCCGAGGAGGGCACGGACGAGGGCGAGGACGCGGTCGGGCTGCCCGAGGCCCTGCGCCCCCGGGACGCCGAGGTCGTCGAGGGCGCCGGCGCCGACACCGTGCGGGTGCTTGCGGAGGTCCTGCCGACGCTGCTGCCCGCCGGTCTCGAGCGGCGTGTCGAGCTGCGCACGCTCGGCGTCGCGCGGATCCCGCTCGCGGACGTCATCGACCGGCTGGCCGGCCTGGACAGGGAGCCGGGCTGGTGGCGCCGGCTCTACGACAGCCTGGCCGGGGTCGACCCCGACCGGCTCACCGGGCTGCCCGTGCCGCTGGCCGGAGGCGCCTCGGAGGCCTTCGGCGGCGGGGGACGACGCACCGCCATCGGCCCGCGCCAGGTGCTGCTGCCCACCCCGGACTCGGCCGGCCTCGACGCGGACGTCCTCGGCCGGCTCGGTCTCAAGGTCGCCCACGAGGACGCCGTGCACCCGCTGCTGGAGAAGCTGGGCGCGCTGCCCGCCACCCCGCGGGCCGTCCTGACCACCCCGCAGGTGCGGGCCGCCGTCGCAGCGTCCCTGGACGACGACGGCGGCGCCTGGGACGACCAGGGCGCCCCGGACGCGGAGGAGCTCGCCGACGCCGTCCTCGCGCTCGTCCGCGACGCGGGTCTGGAGCCCGGCGACGAGCCGTGGCTCGGCGCGCTCGCCCTGCCCGACGACGAGGGCGAACTGGCGCCCGCCGGTGAGCTCGTGCTGCCCGGCAGCGCGTTCGCCTCCGTCATCCGGGAAGGCGAAGTCGCCTTCGTCGACGCGGAGTTGGCAGAGAAATGGGGCGAGCAGCCGCTCGCGGCCTGTGGCGTCCTCGCCGACTTCGCGCTCGTCCGCGCCACCGACGTCGTCCTGGACCCGGACGAACTGGAGCCCCGGGACGGGGACTTCGCCGAGCCGGACGACGCGGGGCTGCTGGACGCCGTCGACGTGTGGTGCGAGGACGTCCTCGACCGCTTCCCCGACAGCCCGGTGCCGCCGGTCGCCACCGAACTGGTCGCCGTGCGTGATCTCGACCTGGTCGACGAGGACCGCTGGCCGCAGGCCCTCGCCCTGCTCGCGCAGCCGCCGCTGCGGGACGCCCTCGTCCAGCCGCTCCGCGTCCTGCTGCCCGACGGCACCCACGAGACGGTACGGCCGTACACGGCCTGGTGGCTGCGCGGGAACCCGGTTCTCGACGGCCGCCGACCGGCCGGACTCCTGGCCTTCGGCGGCGACCCGCTGCTGCGCGGCCTGTACGACGAGGCCGACGCCACGGGCTTCGACGACGAGCAGGTGCTGCGGGCGCTGGGGGTGCGCACCTCGGTGGCCGCCCTCCTCGACGAGCCCGGCGGCGCCGCCGAGCTCCTGGACCGTCTCTCCGATCCCGAGCGTTCCGTCACCTCCGCGCAACTGCACGGTCTGTACGGGGCGTTGGCGGAGCTGGATCCGGAGCAGGTCACGCTGCCGGACGAGCTGAGGGCCGTCGTGGACGGCCGGGTCGAGGTGGTGGACGCGGCCGACGCCGTGGTCGTCGACTCACCCGATCTGCTCCCCTTCACGGGAGGCGTCCCGTTGCTGCCCGTGCGGCCGTCGCTGGCGGCCGAACTGGCCGAGCTGTTCCAGGTGCGGCGGCTGAGCGAGTCCGTCACGGGCGAGGTCGACTCCGAGGGCGTCGAGCACGACGTGCCGGAGCCGGTGCGCGTGCTCCTCGGCCCCCGCACGCCCGCCGCCTACGTCGAGCACGAGGAACTGGTCGTCGACGGCGTCGAGATCGACTGGCGGCTGACGGACGGCGGCGTCCTGCACGCCGCCACCCTGGAGGGCGTCGCCGCCGGCCTCGCCTGGGCGGCCGGCCAGTGGCCGCGCCGGTTCGAGGTCGCGGCCCTGCTGGAGGACCCGACCCGCACTCAGGAACTGGCCCGCGACCGCTGGTTCGACTGACGCCCGCACGGACACGACGAGCGCTCCCGCGGACACCTGCGGGGGCGCTCGCATTTTCTTCGCGATTTCTCCATCGAACGTGCAACCGTCGGACGGGGGTGCGAGTCTTCTCGGGGGAGCGATGTTTCTCGACTGGGGGAAAACACATGCGCGTTCGTGCCACCGCGGCGGTCTCCTCCGGCGCGAGCCGGGACGAGCGGCGGCTGTACAACCATTCCCCGGTTTCAGGCATCTGATCAAGCGAGCCGAGTAGGCTCGCCGACCGATTCGGGCTCACCGGAGGCACCTGTCCGCAGAGCCCCTCGATCCCCTTGGGACATACATGCGCATACGTGCCACCGTGGTCGCCGTCACCGGCGCCGTGGCCCTCTCCGCCTTCGTCGTGCCGGCCGCACAGGCCGCCGGCAGCGGCGCGCACCATTCGTTCGACACGCTGAAGGCCCTGCGCGCGGCCGCCTCCGGCAGGACCGCGTTCACCGGCGCGTCGCCCGCCGACTCGGGTACCCCGTACGCCCTGGACGCCAAGTTCACCGGCGTCAGCGTCAACAACGGCAAGCCGATCGTGGCGGGAACGACCGGCAGGGTCAGCGTGCCCGTCACGTTCAAGGTGACGCACGGCGCGGGCGTCGACGTCACCGCGGGCGACACCGAGCTGGACGTGTTCATCTACCGCGGCCCGTACGACGAGCCGGCCAACCTCCTCCTCGGTGACGACCGCCCGACCTGCTCCAACACCTCGGCCACGGTCGCCACGTGCAAGAGCACGATCGACATCCTCCCGGGCGAGGAGCTGGAGAACGCCGACGCCACCGGCTGGAAAGCGGTCGGCTTCATCGTCGACTGGAACGACGTCGACCCCTTCGCGGACGACATCGACTTCAGCAAGGTCGGCTACACCGAGAGCACGGGCCTGACCACCGCCAAGCTCCAGCGCCTCTCCAAGCTGACCGTCAACGCCGCGCCGGAGCCGGTGAAGAAGGGCAAGACCCTCACCGTCACCGGCAAGCTGTCCCGCGCCAACTGGGACACCGGCGCCTACGCGGGCTACTCCACCCAGCCCGTGAAGCTGCAGTTCCGCAAGAAGAACAGCAGCACCTACACCACCGTGAAGACCGTCAAGACCAGCACCACCGGCAGCCTGAAGACCACGGTCAAGGCGTCTGTGGACGGCTACTTCCGCTACGTCTTCGCGGGCACCTCGACGACCCCGGCGGCCACCGCCGCGGGTGACTTCGTCGACGTGAAGTGACACCGGGCGTGTGACGGCGGCCGGTTCCGGTTCCCCGGGGCCGGCCGCCCCTCCGCGCTCCCGTCCCTCACGCTCCCGCTTCACCTTCGCACAGCTCACTCCGCCATCTGGAGAAACACCCATGCGCGTACGCGCCCTCGTGGTCGCCGCTTCCGGCGCCCTCGCCCTGTCCGCCCTCGCCGTCCCGGCCGCGCAGGCCGCTCCGGCCGGCCCCGCCGTCACCTTCTCCCAGGTGAAGGTCAACGGCGGCAAGAACATCGTCGTCGGCCCGACCACGAAGGTCACGGTCGCGGCCAGCTACACCGTCACCAAGCCGGCCGGCCTGAACGCGAACTCCTTCGTCACCTTCCCGGTCCTCTACCGGGGCGGCACGCTCACCGCGTCCACCCCCGACAAGGACGTCTGGGGCGGCGACGAGCCCGGCACCTGCACGGCGTCCTCCGCCACCGTCCTGAAGTGCACGGCCAAGATCCAGTTCCGCCCCCTGGGGAACACCGACTTCGGCGACCTGAGCAACGCCCTCGCGGGCGCGTGGAAGATCGGCGCCGCCGCCGTCAACGACAGCGGCCTCACCACGGGCAGCAACCTCGGCAGCGCGAAGCTGCAGCGCGCGGCCACCCTCACCACCGACGCCGCGCCGGAGCCGGTGAAGAAGGGCAAGACCCTCACCGTCACCGGCAAGCTGGCCCGCGCGAACTGGGACACCGGCAAGTGGGCCGGCTACTCCGCCCAGGCCGTGAAGCTGCAGTTCCGCAAGAAGGGCAGCAGCACCTACACCACGCTGAAGACCGTCAAGACGAGCTCCACCGGCACCCTCAAGACCACGGTCAAGGCGTCCGCGGACGGCTACTACCGCTACGTCTTCGCGGGCACCACCACGACCCCGGCGGTCGCCGCCGCGGGCGACTTCGTCGACGTGAAGTGACCCCGCGTACGTGAAGTGACCGCACGCATGTGACGACGGCCGGACCGGGAATGCCCGGTCCGGCCGTTTCGTGTCTCCCCCTCGGTGCGCCGCCGCCGGCCGGCCGAGAACTACTGCCGTACGACGCTGGGCCTGCTGTCGGTCGCCGTGGCGCCGGTCTGGAAGCCGACGGTGTACAGCAGGGCGAAGCAGCTGAGCGCGGCGATCACCGCCGGCACCTTACGGCGTCCCGAGAGCAGCCAGACGACCAGAGTCACCAGCGCGATCGTTCCCCAGAACAACATGGCGGTACATCCACCTCCAGTGGGCCGTGGTCAGAACCCGTAGCTGTACTTGTAGCTTCCGTTCCCGTGCTCATACAAATGCACCCACGGGAACTTCTGGAAACTGCCGATCTCGACGTGCGTGGGATCGAATTTGAAGGTGCCCTTGCGCCAGGTCTGCAGACCGCCGCTCGCATTGCCGGACCACTTGTAGCGCGAGGGGCCCTTGGTCCCCGTGAGGTCCTGGCCCTCCCACGACCAGCCGAGCGCCTGAGCCCAGTTGTAGATCTTGTGGTTGACGAAGGGCTCTCGGTCGAAAGAGTAGATTCCCTTGGTCGTCTTGTTGTAGCAGTACTGCTCGCCGACCTGGTAATACCAGAGCGTCGCACCGGTGACGTTCTTCGCCTTGACGGTGATCGTGGGGCCGTTGCCCGAATAGCAGAACTTCTGTGCCGCGACCATCGGCTCCTTCTCGAGAGCCTCAGCCGGATCCTGAGCGGCGAGACTCTGCACGAGTTCCGCCCACGTGGGCTTGTTGAGGTCCGTGGCGGCCGCGTCCAGTTCCTTTCCCCCCTCGACGTCACCGCCCTCCACGATCACCGTCTCGACCGCGTAGTTCACCCAGTCGCCGGACCTCAGCAGAGACGAGATCTGACTGTCCGGCACCTTGTCGGACTGGGCCGCAGTCTGGAATGTCATCGACTCCTTGGTGACGGCGGAGGCGAGCGGAAACGGCGTGTGGGAGGAGAGCGCGGCCTGATAGGCCGCGGTGCTGCCGATGTCGTCCGCCGCGGAGGCCGTGCCGGTCATGCAGGCTGCCATCGTGATCGCGACGGATATTCCGGCGGCTATGCGTGCTCTCTTACGCATGGTGAAGTTCCCCCTCGTTACATGCACTTGCGCAAGGTGTTGATCACCTTGTTGGTCGTGGAGAACCTATGGCGACCACGAGTGGCAAGTGAAGGAAGTTGAGGAACATATGAGCTTGATCAAAGTAAAGAATGGGGCAAGTGACCGAGAGCCGGATGGAGTTGACGGAAGTCACCGTTCACCGGACTCCGGACGGCCTGCGGCGAGCCGTGCTTTTCCTCACGCCGGGGAACGGCGGTCGACCCGCTTCCAGCACACCTCGAGGGCCGCCGACGCGGCCGCCGCCACGCCCACCGCGATCCACGGCATCGTCGGCCCGACCAGCTTCAGCGCGAAGAAGTCCTGCAGCCAGGGGACGACCAGCACGAGCAGGAACGCCGCGCCCATCGAGGCCACCAGCAGCACCCGCCACCAGGTGTACGGCCGGGCGATGATCGCCAGCACCCACATCGAGACCAGGAACAGGGTGAGGGTCGCCGCGCTCGTCTCGGCCTCCAAGGAGCCCGCGCCCGTGTAGTGGTGACGGGCGATCAGGTACGTCACGAACGTGGCCGCCCCGGCGATCACACCGCCCGGGACCGAGTACCGCATCACCCGCCGGACGAAGTGCGGGCGGGCCCGCTCACGGTTGGGGGCGAGCGCGAGGAAGAAGGCCGGAATGCCGATGGTGAGGGTGGACAACAGGGTCAGGTGCCGTGGCAGGAACGGGTACTCGACCTGCCAGCACACCACCAGCAGGGCCAGCAGCACCGAGTAGACCGTCTTCACCAGGAACAGCGTCGCCACCCGGGTGATGTTGCCGATGACCCGGCGGCCCTCCGCCACCACCGAAGGCAGGGTCGCGAAGCTGTTGTCCAGCAGCACGATCTGCGCGACCGCGCGGGTGGCCTCGGAGCCCGACCCCATCGCCACGCCGATGTCCGCGTCCTTCAGCGCGAGGACGTCGTTGACGCCGTCCCCGGTCATCGCGACGGTGTGCCCGCGGGACTGCAGCGCGCCGACCATGTCCCGTTTCTGCTGCGGGGTGACCCGGCCGAACACCGTGCCCTCCTCCAGGGCCCGCGCCATGCCGGGCGGATCGGACGGCAGCCGCCGGGCGTCCACCGCGACGCCGTCCAGCCCGAGCTTCGACGCCACCGCTCCCACCGACACCGCGTTGTCACCGGAGACGATCTTGGCGCGGACGTCCTGCTCGGCGAAGTAGCGCAGCGTGTCGGCGGCGTCCGGCCGCAGCCGCTGTTCGAGCACCACCAGGGCGGCGGCCCGGGCCCCGCGTGCGGGCTCGGGATCGTCGAGGTCGCGGGCGGCACGGGCCAGCAGCAGCACGCGCAGCCCCTGCTCGTTCAGCCGCTCGGTCTCGGCGAGGGCCGGATCGCTGTCGGTCAGCAGCACGTCGGGCGCCCCCAGCAGCCAGGTGCTGCTCTCCCCGTCGCCCTCGTTGAAGCTGGCGCCGCTGTACTTGCGGGCGGAGGAAAAGGGCAGGGACTCGGTGCAGCGCCACTCCTCGGCGTCCGGGTAGGCGTCGATGATCGCCTTCAGGGAGGCGTTCGGCCGCGGGTCGGACTCCCCGAGGGCCCCGAGGACCCGCCGTACGTACGCCTCGTCACCGCCGTCGAGGGTGCGCAGTTCGGTGACGTCCATGCCGCCCTCGGTGAGAGTCCCGGTCTTGTCCAGGCAGACGGTGTCGACGCGGGCGAGGCCCTCGATCGCGGGGAGCTCCTGCACCAGGCACTGCTTGCGGCCGAGCCTGATGACGCCGATCGCGAAGGCGACCGAGGTGAGCAGCACGAGGCCTTCCGGGACCATCGGGACAATGCCGCCGACGGTGCGGGCGACGGACTCCTTGAGGTCGTGGTTCTTGACGACCAGCTGGGTGACGACCAGGCCGATCGCGGCCGGCACCATCATCCAGGTCACGTACTTGAGGATCGTGGAGATGCCGGTGCGCAGTTCGGAGTGGACGAGCGTGAAACGTGACGCCTCCTCGGCGAGCTGGGCGGCGTAGGCCTCCCGGCCGACCTTGGTGGCCCGGAAGGCGCCGACGCCGGCCACCACGAAGCTGCCCGACATGACCGCGTCGCCGGGCCGCTTGACGACGGGGTCGGCCTCGCCGGTGAGCAGCGACTCGTCGATCTCCAGGCCGTCCGCCTCGACGCACACCCCGTCCACGGCCGCCTTGTCGCCGGGGCCGATCTCGATGACGTCGTCCAGGACGAGGTCGGAGGTGGAGACCTCGACGGCCGTGCCGCCACGTCGGACGGTGGGACGCGCCTCGCCGACGACGGCGAGGGAGTCCAGGGTCTGCTTGGCCCGCCACTCCTGGATGATGCCGATGCCGGTGTTGGCGAGGATCACGAACCCGAACAGGCCGTCCTGGATGGGCGCGACGGCGAGCATGACCAGCCACAGGACGCCGATGATCGCGTTGAACCGGGTGAAGACGTTCGCCCGGACGATCTCGCCGGCGGAGCGGCTGCTGCGGACCGGCACGTCGTTGACCTGACCGCGGGCGACGCGGTCCGCGACCTCCGCTGCGGTCAGGCCGGTAGCCGTCGGCGCTGAGGCGGGGGCGTCGGTGTGGGCCATGGAACCGACGGTACGTGCGGATTTGGGGCTTCACCCCCCGAGGACGCCGAAGATCCGACCTGGGGAGGACAGGAGTAGTGCCGTGGTTGCAGCGCCACCCCGACGCGTCCCCGACCGGAGAGCGAGCCCGCCCCGGGCAGACCTGCGAGCCCGCCCCGGGCAAGCCTGCGAGCCCGCCCCGGGCAGATGTGCGAGCCCGCCCTGGGCGGAAGCGCGAGCCGGCGGGGCGGAAGTGGCGGCCTGCCCCGGCCGAAGGGTGCGCCCGCGGGCCGAGGCTCCGCGCGCCCCCGGCGTCACACGGCGGAGGCGTCCGCCTGCTTCGCCGCCGCGGCCCGTTTGATCGCCGCGTCCCGCCTGCGCACGTACCAGATGCCGATGAGCCCCAGGCCGGCGCCGGCCAGGCAGGTCCACACCCACCACAGGCGGTCGTGGTCCTCGAACCAGCCGTAGAAGGGGAGCTGGACGAGGAAGAGGACGAACCAGAGGATCGTGCCGCCGGTGATGGTGGCGACCACGGGGCCCTCCAGGGGCTCCGGCGCCTCGTGCTTGGGGGTCCACTTCGCCATGGGGACAGCTTACGAGGCCATCACATCTACGCGCGGAGATGGCCGACCCGGACCTCATATGTTCATACTGAAACCGTTTACCCCTGACCACTTCTCTTCGTAGGAAACACCGAAACGATGCCCACGCCGGCCCCCGCCAAGGTCCCCGCCCCTGAACAGCCGGGAGCCAGGTCCGCCCACGGCGCTCTCGACCGCCACTTCCGGATCTCCGAGCGGGGCAGCACCCTGTCCCGGGAGATCCGGGGCGGCTTCGCCACCTTCTTCGCGATGGCGTACATCATCGTGCTGAACCCGATCATCCTCAGCAGCGCCAAGGACATGTACGGGCACCAGCTCGACAACGGTCAGCTGGTCACCGCCACCTGTGTGACGGCCGCCTTCACCACGCTCCTCATGGGTGTGATCGGCAACGTGCCCATCGCGCTGGCCGCGGGCCTCGGCGTGAACTCCGTGGTCGCGCTCCAGCTCGCGCCCCGGATGTCCTGGCCGGACGCCATGGGCATGGTCGTGCTCGCCGGGTTCGTGGTCATGCTCCTGGTCGCCACCGGGCTGCGCGAGCGCGTCATGAACGCGGTGCCTTTCGGCCTGCGCAAGGCCATCAGCATCGGCATCGGCCTGTTCATCATGCTGATCGGGCTCGTCGACTCCGGCTTCGTCAGCCGCATCCCGGACGCCGCCCACACCACCGTCCCGCTCCAGCTCGGCGCCGACGGTCACCTGAACGGCTGGCCGGTCCTCGTCTTCATCCTGGGCGCGCTGCTCACACTGGCCCTGATCACCCGCAAGGTGCCCGGCGCGATCCTCATCTCGATCGTCGCGATGACCGTCCTCGCGCTGGTCCTCAACGCGGTGGCGACCATCCCCTCCTGGGGCCTCACCACCCCCGAGTGGCCCGGCAACCCCGTCGCCACCCCCGACTTCGGGCTGATCGGCGAGGTCAGCCTGTTCGGCGGCTTCGACAAGGTCGGCGTTCTGACCGGCGTCCTCTTCGTCTTCACGGTCCTGCTGTCGTGCTTCTTCGACGCGATGGGCACGATCATGGGCGTCAGCGACGAGGCCAAGCTGACCAACGCCCAGGGCGAGATGCCCGGCATCAACAAGGTCCTCTTCGTCGACGGCCTCGCGGTCGCCGCCGGCGGCGCCAGCTCCTCCTCCGCCACCACCGCGTTCGTCGAGTCCACGGCCGGCGTCGGCGAAGGCGCCCGCACCGGCTTCGCGAACCTGGTCACCGGCTCCCTCTTCGCGGTGGCGCTGTTCCTGACCCCCGTCGCCACGATGGTGCCGTCCCAGGCCGCCACGCCGGCGCTGCTCGCGGTGGGCTACCTGATCCTGGCCGGGTCGGTCAAGGAGATCGACTGGGCCGACCACACCATCGCCGTCCCGGCCTTCATCACCATGGTGATGATGCCGTTCACCTACTCGATCACCAACGGCATCGGCATGGGCTTCATCGCCTTCGTCGTGCTGCGGCTGGCGGCCGGGCGCGGCCGGGAGGTCCCGGCGCCCATGTACGTGGTGTCCGCCGTGTTCGTCTTCTACTACCTGATGCCGGCACTCGGCCTCACCTGAGCCGCGGGAGCGGTGGCCGGCCTCACCTGAGCCGCGGGAGCGGCGGGACGGCGGGGTCGGCGGCCGGGCTCAGGCGCGCCCGTAGAACTCTTCCGTCTCGTCGACCGCGGTCTGGAACCGCTCGTCGAAGTCATCGCGAACGAGCGTCCGGACGACATAGTCCTGGACGCTCATTCCCCTTTTCGCGGCATGCTGCCGGAGCCGCTCGAGCAGCTCCCCGTCTATCCGCAGGCTGAGCACACTGGTCCCCATGAGACGAGGGTCGCGGGCATGTACCGCACCTCGGCCTCTTTCCGCTGCCTACTCACTCCTTCGAGTGACGCCGGGGTTTCCGTGGCCAGGGTCACGGGAATCCCTCTGCGCGCCAGCTTGTTTAGCCAGGGTAATGAGTTACGCTAAAGAGATGCCTGACCTCACCCATGGCGACGACGCTGCCGCCGTGAACTCCCTCCGATCGGCCGTGATGCGGCTGTCCCGTCGACTCAAGCACCAGCGGGTCGACGAGTCGCTGAGCCCCACCGAGATGTCGGTGCTCGGCACCCTCTCCCTCTGCGGCAGCGCCACCCCCGGCGAACTCGCCCGCAAGGAGCACGTGCAGCCGCCCTCGATGACCCGCATCGTGGCGCTGCTGGAGGCCAAGGGCCTGGTCCGGCTGGAGCCGCACCCCGAGGACCGCCGCCAGAAGGTCGTCACCAAGACCGAGCAGGCCGAGGCCATGCTCGCGGAGAGCCGCGCCAAGCGGAACGCCTTCCTGGCCACCCTGGTCGACGGCCTCGACGAGGACGAGTGGGCGAAACTGCGCGCCGCCGCCCCCGTGCTGGAGAAGCTCGCACACCTGTAACCCCATGCCGAGGAGGCGACCCTTTTGAGTTCGGGACCCGGAGCAGACTCCGCCCCCGCACCGACCACCCACGAGACCCTTGCCGGGAAACCCGCCAAGTCATCCGCGTCGCCGTCGTCGTCCACGTCGCCCACGTCGTCCATGTTCAGCTCGCTGAAGGTCAGGAACTACCGCCTGTTCTTCCTGGGCCAGGTCGTCTCCAACATCGGCACCTGGATGCAGCGCATCGCCCAGGACTGGCTGGTGCTCAGCCTCACCGGCTCCGCCACCGCCGTCGGCGTCACGACGGCCCTGCAGTTCCTGCCGATGCTGCTCTTCGGACTCTACGGCGGCGTCCTCGTCGACCGGCTGCCCAAGCGCCGCACGCTGCTGTTCACCCAGTCCGCGATGGCCCTCACGGGAATCGCGCTCGCCGTTCTCAGCCTCTCCGGCCACGTCCAGGTCTGGCACGTCTACGTCGCCGCGTTCGCCGTCGGTCTCGCGACGGTCCTGGACAACCCCGCACGGCAGACCTTCGTCTCCGAGATGGTCGGCCCCGACCAGCTCCAGAACGCGGTCAGCCTCAACTCCGCCAACTTCCAGTCGGCCCGGCTGATCGGCCCCGCCGTGGCCGGCGTGATGATCACCGGCGTCGGCACCGGGTGGGCGTTCCTCTTCAACGGCCTGTCCTTCGTCGCGCCCCTCGCAGGTCTGCTGCTGATGCGCTCGCGCGACCTGCACGCCGTCGAACGCGCCCCGCGCGGCAAGGGTCAGCTGCGGGAGGGCCTCCAGTACGTCGCCGGCCGCCCCGACCTCATCTGGACGATCGTCCTGGTCGGGTTCGTCAGCACCTTCGGGTTCAACTTCCCCGTCTACCTCTCGGCCTTCGCCGACGACGTGTTCCACGCGGGCGCGGGCTCCTACAGCCTCTTCAACACGCTGATGGCGGTCGGTTCCCTCGCGGGCGCCCTGCTCGCGGCCCGGCGCGGCACGGCCCGGATGCGGGTGCTGGTCGCCGGGGCGGTCGCCTTCGGCGCCATGGAGATCGTGGCCGCCACGGCCCCCTCCCTGTGGCTGTTCGCCCTGCTCATGGCCCCGATCGGGATGTTCGGGATGACGGTCAACGTCACCGCGAACAGCAGCGTCCAGCTGGGCACCGACCCGGCCATGCGGGGCCGGGTGATGGCCCTCTACATGATGGTGTTCATGGGCGGCGCCCCGATCGGCGCGCCGATCGCCGGCTGGATCACCGACGCGTACGGCGTCCGGGCGGGCATGGCGGCGGGCGGCGCCGTCTCGGCCGCCGCGGCCGTCACCGTCGGCCTGGTCCTGGCCCGGATGGGCGACCTGCGCCTGTCGGTCCGCTGGCGCCACGGCCACCCGAGCGTGCGCTTCGTCCCGCGCGCGGAGCGGGAACTCGCCACGGTCGCCTGACGCGCGCCCCGTCAGCCGGAGGACGCGGGCGGCCCGTCAGCCGGAGGACGCGGGCGGCCCGTCAGCCTGTGGGCGCGGGCGGCCCGTCGTCCGATGGGCGCGGCTGCCCGTCCTCCGGTGAGGGCTGCGGCCCGTCGTCCATCGGCCGCTGGGCCCGTAGCCCACCGGCCGCCGGGCCCGTCACCCGGCGGGCGTGGCGGGCGGTCCCACTCTGCGGGCCAGCACCTGCCCGGGCCACTGATGCTCCCCGACCGTGTAGGCCTGCGTCGGGGTGAAGCCGTTGGCCTCGTAGTAGGCGACGAGCCTGCGGTCGTCGCCCGCGTAGCAGTCCACCCGCAGCAGTCCGACGCCCGCCCGCCGGGTCGCCTCGGCGGCGTGCTCGAGCAGCGCGCCGCCCACGCCGTGGCCCTTGAAGCGCCGGTCCGAGGTCAGCCAGTGGATGTACCGCTCGAGCTCCCCGGGCGGCGGGAGATGTGCGAGGTACGCGCCGGGCGCGTCGGTGAGCGTGAGGGCGGCGGCCGGCTCGCCGTCGGCCTCGGCGACGAACGCCCAGCCCTCCTCCAGGTAGCGGACGACTGACTCGACCGTCTTCGGGTTCTCCGACAGGGGCTTCGTCCCCCACTGGCCGGTCCGCCCCTGCGCGACGAGCCATGCCACGCTGCTGTCGAGCATGGCGAGCATCGCGGGAGCGTCGTCGGGTCCGCCTTCTCTGATGGTGATCCGCATGCCGTCCATATTGCCGGGCGCGTCGTCGGGTCCGCCGGGAAAATCGGGGGCATGAGACTCTTCGCCGCCGTGCTGCCCCCGGACGACATCGCCGACGAACTCGCCGCCGAGGTCGCCCGGTTGCGCACGCTGCCCGGTGCGGACGGGCTGCGCTGGACGGACCGGGCCGGCTGGCACTTCACCCTCGCCTTCTACGGAGAGGTCGACGACGCCCTCGTCCCGGAGCTGTCGGCACGGCTGCGGCGGGCCGCGCACCGCGGCGCGCCCTTCCCGCTGGCCGTGCGCGGCGGCGGCATGTTCGGGCACGGGCGGGCGCTGTGGGCGGGCGCGGCCGGGGACGTGCCCGCGCTGAGGCTGCTGGCCGACCGGGCGGAGGCCGCGGGGCGGAAGGCGGGCGTGGACATGGGCGGGCACCGCCGGTACACGGCGCACCTGACCCTGGCCCGTAGCCGGGACGCCGCGGACGTCGGGGCGTACGTCGAGGCGCTGGACGCTTTCGCGGGCCGGACCTGGACGGTGGGGGAGCTGGTGCTGGTGCGCAGCAACCTGCCGAGGTCCGGCGTCCCCGGGGAGCAGCCCCGCTACGAACCGGCCGGGCGGTGGCCGCTCGGCGGGGCCGGTTAGGCTCGACGCGTGGACCCGAAGACCCGGAACCGGATCATGGCCGGTGTGCTCGTGCTGTTGTTCGTGGTGGTGGCGGTGGCGGCGGCCGTCGGAAAGTGACCTGAGCGATCTCGGGCCGGCCGCCCGACGGCCGCCGCCACCGTGCCGTGCCCGGCGTGGGCACGGGGTCGCCCGCTACCAGGCGAAGGCCTCCGGCGAGGGTCCCGGGCCGGGGAAGATCTCGTCCAGGCCGGACAGCAGGTCCTCGCCCAGCTCCAGTTCGACGGCGCGCAGCGCCGAGTCGAGCTGCTCCGTGGTGCGCGGGCCGACGATCGGGCCCGTCACGCCGGGCCGGGTGAGCAGCCAGGCCAGCGCGGCCTCGCCGGGCTCGACGCCGTGCTTCTCGAGCAGGTCCTCGTAGGCCTGGATCTGCGCGCGTGTCCCGGCGTCCGCGAGGGCGTCGGCGGCCCGCCCGGAGGCGCGGCGACCGCCCTCGGCCTGCTTCCTGACGACCCCGCCCAGCAGTCCGCCGTGCAGCGGGGACCAGGGGATGATCCCGAGGCCGTACTCCTGCGCGGCCGGGATCACCTCCATCTCGGCGCGCCGCTCGGCCAGGTTGTACAGGCACTGCTCGCTGACGAGCCCGATCGTGCCGCCGCGCCGGTCGGCGGTCTCGTTGGCCTGGGCGATCTTGTAGCCGGGGAAGTTGGACGATCCGGCGTAGAGGATCTTGCCCTGCTGCACCAGCACGTCGATCGCCTGCCAGATCTCCTCGAAGGAGGTGAGGCGGTCGATGTGGTGGAACTGGTAGAGGTCGATGTGGTCGGTCTGCAACCGCTTGAGGCTGGCGTCGACGGCCCGCCGGATGTTCAGCGCGGAGAGCCTGTCGTGGTTGGGCCAGGCGTCGCCGTCGGCGGCCATGTTCGCGTACACCTTGGTGGCGAGGACGACCTTGTCGCGCCGGTCGCCGCCCTTCGCGAACCAGTTGCCGATGATCGATTCCGTACGGCCCTTGTTCTCGCCCCAGCCGTACACATTGGCCGTGTCGAAGAAGTTGATGCCCGCCCCGAGTGCCGCGTCCATGATGGCGTGACTGTCGGCTTCGTCGGTCTGCGGGCCGAAGTTCATGGTGCCGAGGACGAGGCGGCTGACCTTGAGTCCGGTACGTCCGAGCTGCGTGTACTTCATGGAACTCAAGCCAACGTCTTGGAGTGCGCTCGATGCAAGGGGGACCGGCCGGGGGAACGGGTCGGGTCGCGGGGGAATTCTGGGAGCCGTCCCCCTCGAGACGACCTGATCCTGTCGTCGAGGACGGTCATCGTGCGCTCCTCGCCGGCCGCGCTCACTCGAGTGCCGCCGCGCAGTACGGCGACACGCACGGTGACCGGGTCGCTGCGCGGAGCCCCTGTGCCAGAAGCGGGCGGGGCGGCCCCTCAGCCCGCGTACTCCCCGCCCAGCTCCCACCCCTGGTGCATCGCCTCCGCGAAGGCCTCCGCCAGACGGTGTTCGCCGCTCGCGTTCGGGTGGGTGCCGTCGTAGGTGTCGGTGTCGATGTCCCAGGCCGGCGGGATCGAGGCGAGCAGGATCGGGGAGTTCTGCTCGTCCAGGTCGGCGGCGGTCTTCGCCAGGAGTTCGTTGAACAGGTTGACCTGGGCGGCGAAGGGCTCGTCGTTCGCGGCGCGGACGTTGGGGATGACCGGCAGCCACACCATGGCGATCCCGGGGTTCGCGGCCCGGGCCTCGGCGGCGAAGACGCGCGCGTTCGCCGCGGTCTGCTCGGCGTTCGTGTAGAAGCCCAGGTCGATCAGGCCGAGCGAGACCAGCAGGACGTCGGCCCGCGTGGTGCGCACCGCCTCGCGGATCAGCGGGGCCATCTGCTGCCAGCCCTCGCCCCAGCCCGCCAGATGCCCGCGGGGGAAGTCGGGGTCGGCGTACGCGTACGACGTGGGCGCGTCCGCCGCCTTGTCGTAGAGCGTCTCGCGCGGGCCGACGAGGGTGAACGGCCCGCCGTACGCAGCGCACAGGTGCCGCCACATGCGGTAGCGCCAGGTGTGGTCGCCCGTGCTGCCGATCGTCATCGAGTCGCCTACGGGCATGAACCTGAGCATCCGCTCATGATGCTGGATCACGGCGGTGGGCGGGAGCGTGAAGCTCGGCCCCGGGGTGTGAGGCCTGCCACGGAGCCTCGAACGGCGGTGCGGGATGGCACGCTTGTGGGCATGCGCCGATCTTTCGCCGTCCGGGCCGGAGCCCTGCTCACCGGAGTTCTTCTCTCGGGTGCCTTCACCGTGCTCGCCGCGTCCACCGCGCCCGCCGCGTTCGCGGCCGACGGCGACAAGGGCTTCACCGTCGAGGACCCGCGCATCACCGAGTCCAGCGGGCTCGCCGCCTCACGTCAGCACCCCGGGATCTACTGGACCCACAACGACAGCGACGACGGCCCCTACCTCTACGCCGTCGACAGCGCGACCGGTAAGACCGTCGCCAGGATCACCCTGACCGGCGTCGGCACGCCCCGTGACGTCGAGGCGATCTCCATCGGCCCGGGCAACGAGATCTGGGTCGGCGACATCGGCGACAACCTCGGCGGCACCTGGAAGTACGTGTGGATCTACCGGCTGCCCGAGCCGAAGAAGCTCGTCGACCGGACCGTCAAGGCCACGCAGTACGTCGTGAAGTACTCGGACGGCCCCCGCGACGCCGAGTCGCTGCTCGTGCACCCCAGGACCGGGCGGGTCTACATCATCGACAAGAAGGAGGACGGCGGGCACCTCTACGAGGGACCGGCGAAGCTCTCCACCTCCGGGGCGAACATCTTCAGGCCCATCGCCCCCGTCGACCTGTGGGCCACCGACGCCGCCTTCTCCCCGGACGGCGGCCGGCTCGCCGTCCGCGGCTACTTCGGCGGTATCTCCTACGCGTGGAACGGCGGGAAGATCAAGCGCGAGGGGCGGCTCGACGTGCCCCTGCAACGGCAGGGGGAGTCCGTGAGCTACTCCGCGGACGGGTCCGAGCTGATGTACGGGAGCGAGGGCGCCGGGAGTTCGGTGGTGGCGGAGGAAGCGCCCGCGGGGGCCTCGTCGAGCTCCAAGTCGCCTTCCGGGGGCGGGGGTTCGAGCGCCTCCGGCGGTGGCGACGGCTCCTCGGCCACGGGTGGCGTCAAGGTCGGCGCGCTCGCCGTCGCGGCGCTCTGCGCCGTCGTCTTCGGCTTCCGGCGGCTGCGGCGCCGGCGCTGAGGGCGCGCCGGCCCCGGGGGTGCGGGGAGGACGGGGGAGAGCGGCGGGCCGTTCTGCGCGAACGGGGCTGCCGTACTTCTTGACGTGGTCATGGTGTGTCAGTTTCCTGGGTGGTGCGCGGTGGATGGGAGCGCTCCCATTCCGTTCCGGGCCCGCGCCTCCCGAGAGGACGCAGCGAGATGTTCCGCAGCAGCTTGCGAAGAGTTCTGTGCGGCGTTGCCGCCGCACTCCTGATACCACTGGGCGCCGGTTCCGCAGGGGCGGCGATCGATTCCGGTGCGAGCGGCGTTCGTGCGGCCGACGCCGGGGCCGGCTACTGGCACACCAGCGGCCGCCAGATCCTCGACGCCGCCGGGCAGCCGGTCCGGATCGCCGGGATCAACTGGTTCGGCTTCGAGACCGGCAACTACGTCGTGCACGGTCTCTGGTCCCGTGACTACAAGAGCATGATCGACCAGATGAAGTCGCTGGGCTACAACACGATCCGCATCCCGTACAGCGACGACATCTTCAAGAGCTCCACCGTCCCCAACAGCATCGACTTCAGCAGCGGCAAGAACGCCGGCCTCCAGGGCCTCAACTCGCTCCAGGTCCTGGACAAGCTCGTCTCGTACGCCGGACAGGACGGTCTGAAGGTCATCCTCGACCGGCACCGGCCGGACTCCGGGGGACAGTCGGCCCTCTGGTACACGGCGGCCGTTCCCGAGTCGACCTGGATCGCCAACCTCAAGTCCCTTGCGACCCGTTACAAGGGCCAGGACGCGGTCGTCGGCATCGACCTGCACAACGAGCCGCACGATCCTGCCTGTTGGGGCTGCGGGGACACGGCTACCGACTGGCGGCTGGCGGCGCAGCGGGCCGGGAACGCGGTCCTGTCGGTCAACCCCGACCTGCTGATCTTCGTCGAGGGCGTGCAGACCTTCAACGGCGTGTCCGGCTGGTGGGGCGGCAACCTGATGGGCGTCGGCCAGTACCCGGTGCAGCTCGACGTGGCGAACCGGGTCGTGTACTCGGCCCACGACTACGCGACGAGCGTCGCCCAGCAGAGCTGGTTCAGCGATCCGGCGTTCCCGGCGAACATGCCCGGGATCTGGGACAAGTACTGGGGCTACATCTTCAAGCAGAACATCGCGCCGGTGTGGGTGGGCGAGTTCGGCACCACGCTCCAGTCCACGGTGGACCAGAAGTGGCTCGCGGCGCTGGTGACTTACCTGCGTCCGACCTCGACGTACGGCGCCGACTCCTTCCACTGGACCTTCTGGTCGTGGAACCCCAACTCCGGTGACACGGGCGGCATCCTGAAGGACGACTGGCAGACCGTGGACACCGTGAAGGACGGATACCTGACGAGCGTCAAGGCGCCCGGCTTCCCCGGCACGGGCGGCGGTGGTGGCGGCGGCGGCGGAGGCACGGCCGCGTGCAGCGCCGCCTACACCGTCAGCAGCGACTGGGGCGGTGGCTTCAACGCCGAGGTCAAGGTCACCAACACCGGGACCACGGCTCTGTCGTCCTGGAAGGTCACCTGGACCTGGAGCGGCTCGCAGCGGGTGACGAGCATGTGGAACGCCTCGTACACGCAGAGCGGTGCGACGGTGACCGCGTCCAACGCCGCGCACAACGGCACGGTGGCGGCGGGCGGTTCGACGAGCTTCGGCTTCGGCGGAGCGCCGGGGGGCGGAGGTGCGCCGACAGTGACCTGCACGGCGGCGTGAGACGGGTGTGACCTGCGCGGCGGCCTGAGAGCGGAGCGCCCGGTGAGATGTCGGCCGGGCGCTCCCGGCCGTCGTCGCGGCGCCCTCGGCCGTCGTCGCGGATGCCCCGACCGATTCCCGGCGCCGGCGCACGACGGGCTGTGTGCCGGCGTTGCCCCGGCTCCCGGCGGCCTGTGAGACGACTGTGAAGCAAACGAGTTCAAAATTGTCGGGCGAAAAGCTTCTTGCGGCCGGGCTTCTTCGGAAAGATCCACCCGGGACCGTGAACCTTCCGGTCCCGTCGAACTCCCGATGGCGTGAAGGAACTTCATGAGAAGAAGCACAGCCGTACTGTGCGGCGCGACCGTCGTGCTGGCCGGGACCCTCACGGCCGTCCCGGCCGAGGCCACGACGTCGCAGTCCGTCGCCCAGGCTGCCGCCCAGGCGACGAGGGTGACCTGGAAGAAGTGCGCCACGGACGACGCCCCGACGCTCCAGTGCGCGTCGGTGAAGGTGCCGCTCGACTACGCCAAGCCGCAGGGCCGGAAGATAACCCTGGCCCTGTCCCGCGTCCCGCACACCGCGCACAAGTACCAGGGCCCGCTGCTGGTCAACCCCGGCGGCCCCGGAGGCAGCGGTCTGTCGCTCGCCCCGTTCGTCGCTTCCTCGCTGCCGAAGGCGGTCGCGTCCCAGTACGACGTCATCGGCTTCGACCCGCGGGGCGTGGGCGAGAGCCAGCCCGCCCTGGACTGCAAGCCGGGCTACTTCAACCCGGTCCGCCCCGACTCCGTGCCGCGCACCGCCGCGATCGAGAAGGCCAACCTCTCGCGCGCGAGGGCCTTCGCCAAGGCCTGCGGGACGAAGTACGCGTCCGTCCTGCCGTACATCAACACGGTCAACGCCGTGAAGGACATGGACGCGATCCGCAAGGCGCTCGGCGCCCAGAAGATCAACTACTTCGGCTACTCGTACGGGACGTACCTGGGCCAGGTGTACGCCAAGCTCTACCCGACCCGGGTGCGCCGCCTGGTGCTGGACTCGATCGTCGACCCCGGCGGGGTCTGGTACGACGCCAACATCTCGCAGGACTACGCCTTCGACGCCCGCCAGAAGGCGCTGATGGCGTGGATCGCCAAGTACAACGGCACGTACAAGCTCGGCACGGACCCGGCCAAGATCGAGGCCAAGTGGTACGCGATGCGCGCGGCGCTCGCCAAGCACCCGGCCGGCGGCAAGGTGGGCGCCTCCGAGCTGGAGGACACCTTCATCCCCGGCGGGTACTACAACGGCTACTGGCCCACCCTCGCCACGGCGTTCGCCGCCTACGTGAACGGCCACAACGCCACCCCGCTCGTCTCGGCGTACGACAGCATCGCGGCGATCGACGCCTCCGGCGACAACGGCTACAGCGTCTACACCGCCGTGCAGTGCCGTGACGTCTCCTGGCCGCGCGACTGGAACCAGTGGCGCAAGGACAACTGGGCCGTGTACAAGAAGGCCCCGTTCATGGCCTGGAACAACGCCTGGTACAACGCGCCCTGCGCCTACTGGCCCACGAAGTCGATGAAGCCGGTGAGCGTCGCCAACAGCAAGCTCCCGCCGGTGCTGCTGTTCCAGGCGACGAACGACGCGGCCACCCCCTACCAGGGCGGCGTCGCGGTCCACCGTCTGCTCAAGCACTCCAGCCTGGTGGTGGAGCAGGGCGGCGGCAACCACGGCATCACGCTGAGCGGCAACGCCTGCCTCGACAAGTACCTGGCCAAGTACCTCACCGACGGCACCGTGCCGCGCGGCACCGGGGTGGCCGACGCGGTCTGCAAGAAGACCGCCGACCCGCAGCCGGCGGCCGCGGCGCGGTCCGCCCTGGCAGCGGGGCAGCCGGCTGCCGTGAACCCCGCAGACACCCTGCACGGCCTGCTCGGCGTCCGCGGCTGATCGACCTGCCGCGGAACTGAACGCGAAGGGCGCCCGGTGCGGTCACCGGGCGCCCTTCCTTCGTGTGCGGAGCGGTTACAGCTTCTCGATCACGTAGTCGACGCACGTGGTCAGGGCCTCGACGTCCGACGGGTCGATCGCCGGGAACATCGCGACGCGCAGCTGGTTGCGGCCGAGCTTGCGGTAGGGCTCGGTGTCGACGATGCCGTTGGCGCGCAGCACCTTCGCGATCGCGGCGGCGTCGATCTCGTCCGCGAAGTCGATCGTGCCGATGACCTGGGAGCGCTTGGCCGGGTCGGTGACGAACGGGGCGGCGTGCTTCGACTCCTCGGCCCAGCCGTAGAGGCGGCTCGAGGAGTCCTTGGTGCGGGCCGTGGACCAGGCGAGGCCGCCCTGGCCGTTGATCCACTCCAGCTGCTGGTCGAGCAGGAAGAGGGTCGCCAGCGCAGGGGTGTTGTACGTCTGGTTCTTGCGGGAGTTGTCGATCGCCGTCGGCAGGCTGAAGAACTCCGGGATGTGGCGGCCGGACGCGTGGATCCGCTCGGCGCGCTCGATCGCGGCCGGGGAGAACACGCCGATCCACAGGCCGCCGTCGGAGGCGAAGGACTTCTGCGGGGCGAAGTAGTAGACGTCCGTCTCGGCGATGTCGACCGGCAGGCCGCCCGCGCCGGAGGTGGCGTCCACCAGGACCAGCGAGCCCTCGTCGGCGCCCTGGACACGCCGGAGCGGGGCGGCGACACCGGTGGACGTCTCGTTGTGCGTGAACGCGTACACGTCGACGCCCGCCTCGGCGGTCGGCTCGGGGTGCGTGCCCGGGTCCGAGGAGATCACGGTGGGTTCGGCCAGCCAGGGGGCGAGCTTCGCGGCCTTCGCGAACTTCGAGCTGAACTCGCCGAACGTGAGGTGCTGCGACCTGTTCTCGATCAGGCCGTGGGTCGCGACGTCCCAGAACGCGGTCGAGCCGCCGTTGCCCAGGATCACCTCGTACCCGTCCGGGAGCTGGAACAGCTCGGAGATGCCCGCGCGCACCCGGCCGACCAGGTTCTTCACCGGGGCCTGGCGGTGGGAGGTGCCGAGGAGGGACGTGCCGGTGGCGGCCAGGGCGTCCAGCGCCTCCACCCGCACCTTGGAGGGGCCCGCGCCGAATCGACCGTCGGCGGGCTTGATGTCAGCAGGAATCTGGATCTCAGCCACGGAAGGGAGGTTAGCCGGTGCGGGAAACCTGGGTGAAACCTCGTCCGTCGGGTGAGACGCGTTTTCGGCGCGCCGTTTTGGTTTGCTGGACGCATGACGGATCTCCAGGACCTCGAGGGTGAGCTGCGGCGGGTCGTCCGGGGGGACGTGGACTTCGGGGTGACGGCCCGGGCGCTGGTCACCATGGACGCGTCCAACTACCGGCGTGTCCCGCTGGGCGTCGTCGCGCCGCGTGACGCCGACGACGTGGCGGCCGTCCTGGAGGTGTGCCGGTCGCACGAGGTGCCGGTCGTCGCACGCGGCGGGGGCACGTCCATCGCGGGGCAGGCGACGGGGACGGGGGTGGTGCTGGACTTCACCCGGCACATGAACCGGCTGGTGTCGCTGGACGCGGGGGCGCGCACGGCCGTCGTGCAGCCGGGGCTGGTGCTCGACCGGCTGCAGGAGGCCGCGGCTCCGCACGGGCTGCGCTTCGGCCCCGACCCGTCCACGCACAGCCGGTGCACGCTCGGCGGGATGATCGGCAACAACGCGTGCGGCTCCCATTCGGTGGCCTGGGGGACCACGGCGGACAGCGTGCGCGAGCTGTCGGTGCTCACCGCGCGCGGTGAGCGGCTGACGCTCGGACGGGGGTGGGCCGGGGCGCCGGACGGGCTGCGGGCGCTGGTGGAGGGGGACCTGGCGCGGCTGCGGACCGGCTTCCCGGACCTGCCCCGCCGTATCTCCGGGTACGCCCTGGACGCGCTGCTGCCGGAGAACGGCGCGGACGTCGCCCGTTCGTTCTGCGGATCCGAAGGCACCCTGGGGGTGCTGACGGAGGCGGTCGTCGCTCTCGTCGAGGCGCCACGCGCGCGTGCGCTCGCGGTGCTCGGGTACGCCGACGAGGGCGCCGCCGCCGAGGCCGCGGCCGGGCTGCTGCCGTTCGGGCCGCTGACGGTGGAGGGCATGGCGGCCGACCTGGTGCCGCGGGCGACGTCGGTCGCCCTGCCGCGCGGCGGAGCCTGGCTGTTCGTGGAGACCGGCGGCGGGTCGGCGGACGAGGCACGCGCGCGTGCGCGGACGATCGTGCGCGCGGCGGACGCCCTGGACGCGCGGGTGGTGACGGACCCGGCCGGGCAGCGGGTGCTGTGGCGGGTGCGGGAGGACGCCGCCGGCACGGCGACCCGGATGCCCGGCGGCGGCGAGGCCTGGCCCGGCTGGGAGGACTGTGCCGTGCCGCCCGCCCGGCTCGGCGGCTATCTGCGCGACTTCCGCGGGCTGCTCGCGCGCCACGGCCTGCGCGGCACGCCGTACGGGCACTTCGGGGACGGCTGCATCCACGTCCGTATCGACTTCGACCTGTTGTCGGAGGCCGGCGTCGCCCGATTCCGGCGTTTCTCGGAGGAGCTGGCGGAGCTGGTCGTGTCGCACGGCGGCTCGCTCTCCGGCGAGCACGGGGACGGGCAGGCGCGGGCCGAACTGCTGCCCCGGATGTACGGGGCGGAGCTGGTCGCGCTGTTCGAGCGGGCCAAGGGCGTGTGGGACCCGGACGACCTGCTCAACCCGGGGGTGCTGGTGCGCCCCGCGCCCCTCGACGCCGGACTGCGCTTCTCCGTCCTGCCGCGCGAGCCGGTGGACGTGGAGTTCGGGTACCCGTCCGACGGCGGCGACTTCGCGGCGGCGGTGCGCCGGTGCGTGGGGGTCGCGAAGTGCCGCACGACGGCGGGGGCGACGGGACCTGCGGGGGCTCCGGGCGCGGCGGGGGAGGCAGGGGTGATGTGCCCGTCGTTCCGGGCCACGGGCCGCGAGGAGCACTCCACGCGCGGCCGGGCCAGGCTGCTGCACGAGATGCTGGCCGGCGAGCTGGTGACGGACGGCTGGCGCTCCACCGAGGTCCGGGACGCGCTGGACCTGTGTCTGTCCTGCAAGGGCTGCCGTTCCGACTGCCCCGTCGAGGTCGACATGGCCACCTACAAGGCGGAGTTCCTGCACCACCACTACGCGGGCCGCCGGCGCCCGGCCGCGCACTACAGCATGGGGCGGCTGCCGGTGTGGCTGCGGTGGGCGGCGCGGCTGCGGGCGGCGGCGGCCGTGAACGCGCTGGCCTCCGTGGGGCCGCTCGCCCGGCTCGCGAAGCGGGCGGGCGGCATCGCGCCGGAGCGTACGCTCCCGCGGCTGGCGCGCGAGACGTTCAGCGCGTGGTGGCGGGGGAGGGGGACCGCAGGCGGGCCCGCGACCCGGCAACCGGGCGACACCCGGCAACCGGGCGACACCCGGCAACCGGGCGACCTGGTCGTCCTGTGGCCCGACACCTTCACCGAGCACCTCTCGCCGTCCGTGGGCCGGGCGGCCGTCCGGGTGCTGGAGGCGGCCGGGCTGCGGGTGGCGCTGCCGCCCACGCTGCGGATGAGGGGGCGGCCGGTGGGCGACGGCCGGTCCCGGAGCGCGGCCGCGCTGGTGACGGCCCGCCGGGGCCGGGTGTGCTGCGGGCTGACCTACGTCTCGACCGGTCAGCTCGACCACGCGCGCGTGGTGCTGCGCCGCACGCTCGACCTGATGGAACCGGTGCTGGAGACGGCCGCCCCGGTCGTCGTCCTGGAGCCGAGCTGTGCGGCCGCCCTGCGCACCGACCTGCCCGAGCTGCTGCACGACGACCCGCGCGCGGCGCGCCTGGCCGCCCGAGTCCTCACGTTCGCCCAGGCCCTTGAACGGCACGCCCCCGACTGGACCCCGCCCCGCCTGGACCGTCCGGCGGTCGGCCAGACCCACTGCCACCAGCACGCCGTGCTGGGCGACGCGGCCGAACGGCGGCTGCGCGCGGCCGCCGGCCTCACCGGCGACCTGAGCGGCGGCTGCTGCGGCCTGGCGGGCGACTTCGGCTTCACGGCGGGCCACTTCGAGGTGTCGGCGGCCTGCGCGGAGGAACGGCTCCTGCCGTCCGTGCGGACCGCACCCGAGGGGGCGCTGGTCCTGGCCGACGGCTACTCCTGCCGCACCCAGCTGGACCAGTTGGCGGGGGTGCGGGGGAGGCACCTGGCGGAAGCACTGGCGGAGGCCCTGCCGCAGGCGCCGGAGGGGGATCCGGACGACGAGGGAGCACCCACGCGCGCGTAGCGCACGGGGACACGCGGACGCGGGCGGCGTCAGGGCCGCAGGAGTGCGGTGACCGGCTCCTAGGGTGGCCGCAGCGGTCGTACGGCCGGCTGAACGGTCCCTCGAAGGAGCTCCGCGTATGAGTCTGTGTGTCCGGTCCATCAGCCGTGACGAGCACCTGGCGTTCGTCGAGGGACGTCCCTCCGTCAGTCACCTGCAGATCCCCTCGTGGGGCGATGTGAAGCCGGACTGGCGGGCCGGGAGTCTGGGGTGGATCGACGGGGCGGGCGTGCTCGTGGGGGCCGGACTGGTGCTGCTGCGGCCGCTGCCGCGGCTGCGCAGGTATCTGGCGTACCTGCCCGAGGGGCCGGTCGTCGACTGGCACGCGCCCGATCTCGCCGAGCGCTGGCTGACGCCGATGCTCGCGCACCTGAAGGAGCGGGGGGCCTTCTCGGTGAAGATGGGTCCGCCCGTCGTCGTACGGCGCTGGAGCGCCGACGCCGTCAAGGCGGCCGTCGCCGACCCCGACCTCCACCGGCTGGGGGACGTCGAGCCGACCTCGTACGAGCAGGGCGCCCGGGACGTCGCCGATCGGCTGTACCGGGCCGGCTGGCGGCAGGCCGAGCGGGGCGGGGAGGACGGTTTCGCGGCCGGCCAGCCGCGCCATGTCTTCCAGGTGCCGTTCGCGGGGCGGTCGCTGGACGACGTCCGCAGCGGTCTGAACCAGCAGTGGCGGCGCAACATCAAGAAGGCGGAGAACGCGGGCGTGAAGGTGGTCCGCGGCGGGGCGGAGGACCTGCCGGTGTTCTACGGGCTGTACACCGAGACCGCCGAGCGCGACCGCTTCGTCCCGCGCCCGCTGTCCTACTTCCAGCGGATGTGGAGCGCGCTGAACGCCGAGCGGCCGGACCGCATGCGGCTGTACCTCGCGCACCACGACGGAGAGGTCCTCGCCGCGGCCACCATGCTGACCGTGGGCGAGCACGTCTGGTACTCCTACGGCGCCTCCACCGGCCGCAGACGCGAGGTCCAGCCCAACAACGCCATGCAGTGGCGCATGATGACGGACGCGTACGAGCAGGGTGCGGCCGTCTACGACCTGCGGGGGATCACCGACACGCTGGACGAGTCCGACCACCTGCTCGGCCTGCTCCGCTTCAAGGCGGGCACGGGCGGACAGGCGGTCGAGTACCTGGGCGAGTGGGACTTCCCCCTCGACAAGCTGCTGCACAGAGCGCTGCACCTGTACCTGGGCCGCCGATAGGGCCCCCGGGCCCCGTCCTCCGCTCCCCGACTCCGGCCCCGTCCTCCGCTTCTTGACTCCGGCCCCGTCCTCCGCTTCCCGACTCCGGCCCCGTCCTCCGCTTCTCGACTCCGGCCCCGTCCTCGGCTTCCCGACTCCGGCCCCGTCCTCCGCTTCTTGACTCCGGCCCTCGGCTCCGCTCCCCGATTCCGGCCCTCGACGTCTCGCAGCCTGAGACAGAGGCATAAAGGGTTCACACACCTGTCGTGGTCCACTAATCTGGACTTGGTAGTTCATCAAGATGAACGCGCCGAGTCGAACCTGCCGAGCCGAACACCTGGACCGCCCGTGAGCACCCCCGACGCAGCCGCCGCCACCGCCCCTGCCGCCTCGCCGCGGTCCTCCGGCGCTCCCGCGGCCGGTCCGGGCCGGTTCGGGTCCCTCGGCCCCGTCGGTCTGGTGCTCGCCGGCGGGATCTCGGTGCAGTTCGGCGGCGCGCTCGCGGTGACCCTGATGCCGAGGGCGGGCGCCCTAGGCGTGGTGGCCCTGCGGCTGCTGGTGGCCGCCGTGGTGCTGCTGGTCGTCTGCCGGCCGCGGCTGCGCGGCCACTCGCGCGCCGACTGGGGCACGGTCGTCGTCTTCGGTGTCACGATGGCCGCGATGAACGGCCTGTTCTACCAGGCGCTGGACCGCATCCCGCTGGGCCCGGCGGTGACGCTGGAGGTCCTCGGCCCGCTGGCCCTCTCGGTCGTCGCCTCGCGCCGCGCGCTGAACCTCGTGTGGGCCGCGCTGGCGCTCGCGGGCGTGTTCCTGCTCAGCGGCGGTGGGGGCGGCGCAGGCTTCGGCGCGCTCGACCCGGCGGGCGTCGCGTTCGCGCTGGGCGCCGGCGCGATGTGGGCGGCGTACATCGTCTTCAGCGCCCGCACCGGCCGGCGGTTCCCGCAGGCGGACGGGCTCGCCCTGGCGATGGCGGTGGGCGCGCTCCTCTTCCTCCCGCTGGGTCTCGTGGAGTCGGGCGCGAAGCTCGCCGACCCGGTGACGCTGGGCCTGGGCGCGGCGGTTGCCCTGCTCTCCTCGGTCCTGCCCTACACCCTCGAACTGCTCGCCCTGCGCAGTCTGTCCGCGTCCACCTTCGCGATCCTGATGAGCCTGGAGCCGGCCATCGCCGCCACCGCGGGCTTCCTCATCCTCGACCAGGCCCTGACCACGGTCCAGGCGGCCGCGATCGCCCTGGTCGTGGCGGCGAGCATGGGCGCGGTGCGGACCCAGGTCGGGCGGGGCAAGGCGGCCGTCCCGGAGGCGTGAGGGCGACTTCGCGGGCGCGGGGGCCGGCCTTTTCGATCCGGGGACCCGCCGTAGCCCTCGTCGCGGTACCCGCCGGGATTCCAAGGCGGAATCCCGGCGGAATCCCGGCGGAATCCCGGCGGAAATTCATGCAAGCATGCTTGATTGTTTTTGGTGCCGCTGCCATGCTCCACCCCATGGCCGACCCCACTCCCGTGCTCGACGACCTCCGTGCCGAAAGCGACGAACTCGACCGCCTGGTGGCCGGGTTGGGAGCTGCGCAGTGGGCGCTGCCGACGCCCGCGCCCGGCTGGACCGTCGCGCACCAGATCGCGCATCTCGCCTGGACCGACCGTTCCTCCGTGCTGGCCGTGACCGACCGGGACGCCTTCGCCCGTGAGGTCGAGAAGGCGCTGGCCGCACCCGGCGACTTCGTGGACAACGGCGCCGATGAGGGGGCCGCGCAGCCGCCCGGGCAGCTCCTCGCGGGCTGGCGGACCGGGCGTGACGCCCTGCAGGAGGCCTTGCGCGCCGCCCCGGCGGGTGCGCGCTTCCCCTGGTACGGCCCGCCGATGGCCGCCGCCTCGATGGCCACCGCGCGGCTCATGGAGACCTGGGCCCACGGCCTGGACGTGGCGGACGCGCTGGGGGCGGAGCCCGTGCCGACCGACCGGCTCCGGCACATCGTGCGCCTCGGCGTCCGCACCCGTGACTTCGCGTTCGGCGTGCACGGCCTGCCCACGCCCTTCGAGGAGTTCCGCGTGGAACTGCGGAGCCCCTCGGGGCAGTCGTGGACGTACGGTCCCGAGGACGCCGCCGACCGGGTCACCGGCTCCGCCTACGACTTCTGCCTCCTGGTGACCCAGCGCGCCCACCGCTCCGACCTCGGTCTGCACGCCGAGGGCCCCGACGCCGACCGCTGGCTGGACGTCGCCCAGGCCTTCGCGGGCCCGCCCGGCAGCGGCCGTCCGCCGAAGGGGACGGCGTCGTGAGCGTGCTGCGCGTGGGCAATGCCTCCGGCTTCTACGGCGACCGCTTCGACGCCCTCCGCGAGATGCTCACCGGCGGCGAGCTGGACGTCGTCACCGGCGACTACCTCGCCGAGCTGACCATGCTGATCCTGGGCCGCGACCGGCTGAAGGATCCCGCCGCCGGATACGCCCGCACCTTTCTGCGGCAGCTCGAGGAGTGCCTCGGCCTCGCCCACGAGCGCGGGGTCCGGATCGTCGCCAACGCCGGCGGCCTCGATCCGGCCGGACTCGCCGACGCCGTGCGGGCGTCGGCCGACCGGCTCGGCATCCCGGCGCGCGTCGCGCACGTCGAGGGCGACGACGTCGGCCCCCGGTGGCCCGGCAGCCTCACCGCCCACGCCTACCTGGGCGGCTTCGGCATCGCCGCCTGTCTGCGCGAGGGCGCGGACGTCGTGGTCACCGGCCGGGTCACCGACGCGGCCCTGGTCACCGGTCCCGCCGCCGCCCGTTTCGGCTGGGGGCCGCGGGAGTACGACCGGCTCGCGGGCGCGGTCGTCGCCGGTCACGTCCTGGAGTGCGGGACGCAGGCGACGGGCGGCAACTACGCGTTCTTCGCCGACGGCGACGCCGGCCGTGACCTGCGGCGGCCCGGCTTCCCGCTCGCCGAGATCCACGAGGACGGCAGCTGCGTCATCACCAAGCACCCCGGCACGGGCGGCTTCGTCGACGTCGGCACGGTGACCGCCCAACTGCTGTACGAGACAGGCGGCGCCCGCTACGCCGGCCCCGACGTCACCGCCCGGCTGGACACCGTGCGGCTCACCCAGGACGGCCCGGACCGGGTGCGGATCGACGGCGTGCGCGGCGAGGCCCCGCCACCGGCCCTCAAGGTCGGCCGCACCCGCCTCGGCGGCTTCCGCAACGAGGTCGTCTTCGTGCTCACCGGCCTCGACATCGAGGCCAAGGCTGCGCTGGTGCGCGAGCAGATGACCGACGCACTCGCCACGTCGCCCCCGGCGGACGTCCGTTGGGAACTCGTCCGCACCGACCGCCCCGACGCCGACACCGAGGAGACCGCCAGCGCGCTGCTGCGACTCGTCGTGCGGGATCCCGAACAGGCCGTCGTCGGGCGGGCGTTGAGCGGGGCGGCCGTCGAGCTGGCGCTGGCCAGCTACCCCGGCTTCCATCTCCTCGCACCCCCCGGCAAGGGCTCGCCGTACGGCGTGTTCGAGGCCTCGTCCGTCCCGCAGGGGGACGTCGAGCACGTCGCCGTCCTGCACGACGGCCGCCGCCTGACCGTGCCCGCGCCGCCGGCCGACGGGTACCGCCCGCTCGAGACGACGCCGGAACCCGACCTGCCCGCACCGCTGCCGCCCGGCCCCGTGCGGCGCGCGCCCCTCGGGCTGGTGGCCGGAGCCCGCAGCGGCGACAAGGGCGGCGACGCCAACGTCGGCGTCTGGGCGCGGACGGACGACGCCTGGCGCTGGCTCGCCCACGAGCTGACCACCGACCGGCTGCGCGAACTCCTCCCCGAGTGCCGCACCCTGACCGTCACCCGGCACGCCCTGCCCCGGCTGCGCGCCCTGAACTTCGTCGTCGAGGGCGTCCTCGGCGCCGGCGTGGCCGACCGGCACCGCTTCGACCCACAGGCCAAGGCGCTCGGCGAATGGCTGCGCTCCCGCTGTCTGGACATCCCGGAGGCCCTCCTTTGACGGTCATCACGTCCGCCCTGGACATCCACGGCCCCGACTACCGCGCCCACCGCGAGGCCATGCTCGGAAAGCTGGCCGGCCTCGACGCCGAGCACGCGAAGGCGTCGGCCGGAGGCGGCGAGAAGTACGTCGCCCGGCACCGCGCGCGCGGCAAGCTCCTCGCCCGCGAGCGCATCGAACTGCTCCTCGACCCCGACACGCCGTTCCTGGAACTGTCGCCGCTGGCCGCCTGGGGCAGCGACCACGCCGTCGGCGCGTCCCTCGTGACCGGCATCGGCGTCGTCGAGGGCGTGGAGTGCCTGATCACCGCCAACGACCCGACGGTGCGGGGCGGCGCCACCAACCCCTGGTCGCTGAAGAAGGCCCTGCGGGCCAACGACATCGCGCTCGCCAACCGGCTGCCCTGCATCAGCCTGGTCGAGTCCGGCGGCGCCGACCTGCCCTCCCAGAAGGAGATCTTCATCCCGGGCGGGGCCGTCTTCCGCGACCTGACCCGGCTCTCCGCCGCCGGCATCCCGACCGTCGCCGTGGTCTTCGGCAACTCGACCGCGGGCGGCGCGTACGTCCCCGGCATGTCCGACCACGTGATCATGGTCAAGGAGCGGGCGAAGGTGTTCCTCGGCGGGCCGCCGCTGGTCAAGATGGCCACCGGGGAGGAGAGCGACGACGAGTCCCTGGGCGGCGCGGAGATGCACGCGCGCGTGTCGGGCCTCGCCGACCACTTCGCCGTCGACGAGCGGGACGCGCTGCGCCAGGCGCGGCGCGTGGTGGCCCGCCTCAACCACCGCAAGGCGTACCCGGACCCTGGCCCCGCTGCCCCTCCCGAGTACGACGAGGAAGAGCTCTTGGGCATCGTGCCCGGGGACCTGCGGACCCCCTTCGACCCGCGCGAGGTGATCGCCCGGATCGTCGACGCCTCCGACTTCGACGAGTTCAAACCGCTGTACGGGACGAGCCTCGTCACCGGCTGGGCGAGCCTGCACGGCTACCCCGTGGGCATCCTGGCGAACGCCCAGGGCGTCCTGTTCAGCGCCGAGTCGCAGAAGGCCGCCCAGTTCATCCAGCTCGCCAACCAGCGCGACATCCCGCTGCTCTTCCTGCACAACACCACCGGCTACATGGTCGGCAAGGAGTACGAGCAGGGCGGCATCATCAAGCACGGCGCGATGATGATCAACGCGGTGTCCAACTCGAAGGTCCCGCACCTGTCGGTGCTCATGGGCGCGTCCTACGGCGCCGGCCACTACGGCATGTGCGGACGCGCCTACGACCCCCGGTTCCTGTTCGCCTGGCCGAGCGCCAAGTCGGCCGTGATGGGCCCGCAGCAGCTCGCCGGCGTCCTGTCGATCGTCGCCCGCCAGTCGGCGGCCGCGAAGGGCCACCCCTACGACGAGGACGCCGACTCCGCCCTGCGCGCCATGGTGGAACAGCAGATCGAGTCCGAGTCCCTGCCCATGTTCCTGTCGGGGCGGCTGTACGACGACGGCGTCATCGACCCGCGCGACACCCGCACCGTCCTCGGACTGTGCCTGTCGGCCGTGCACACGGCCCCGTACGAGGGCGCCCGCGGCGGCTTCGGCGTCTTCCGGATGTGAGGCTCATGATTACTTCCGTTCTGGTGGCCAATCGCGGCGAGATCGCCTGCCGCGTCTTCCGCACCTGCCGGGAGGCGGGCGTGCGCACCGTCGCCGTGCACTCGGACGCCGACGCCGGCGCGCTCCACACGCGCGTGGCCGACGCGGCCGTACGGCTGCCCGGCAGCTCGCCCGCTGACACCTACCTGCGCGCCGACCTCGTGGTGAAGGCCGCCGTCGCCGCGGGCGCGGACGCCGTGCATCCCGGCTACGGCTTCCTGTCCGAGAACGCCGACTTCGCGCGCGCCGTCCTGGACGCGGGCCTCGTCTGGATCGGGCCGCCCCCCGAGGCGATCGAGGCCATGGCGTCCAAGACGCGCGCCAAACAGCTCATGGGGCTCGCCCCGCTCGCCGCGGACGAGGTGACGGCGGCCGACCTGCCCGTGCTGGTGAAGGCGGCGGCGGGCGGCGGCGGGCGCGGCATGCGCGTCGTGCGCCGCCTGACGGAGCTGGGCCCCGCGCTGGAAGGCGCGCGCGCCGAGGCCGCGAGCGCCTTCGGCGACGGCGAGGTGTTCGTCGAGCCGTACGTGGAGAACGGCCGTCATGTCGAGGTGCAGATCCTCGCGGACGCGCACGGCACGGTGTGGGCGCTGGGCACCCGCGACTGCTCGCTCCAGCGGCGCCACCAGAAGGTGATCGAGGAGGCGCCGGCGCCGGGTCTGGCCGAGCCCCTGGCGGAGGAACTGCGCGCGCTGGCCGTGCGCGCCGCACGGGCCGTCTCCTACGTCGGCGCCGGCACGGTCGAGTTCCTCATCGCGGACGGCCGGCCGCACTTCCTGGAGATGAACACCCGCCTCCAGGTCGAGCACCCCGTCACGGAGGCCGTCTTCGGGCTCGACCTGGTGGCCGAGCAGATCCGGGTCGCGGAGGGCGCAGCCCTCGCCCCGGAACCGCCGCCCGTCCGCGGTCACGCCGTCGAGGCCCGCCTCTACGCCGAGGATCCGGCGGCCGACTGGACCCCGCAGACCGGCGTCCTGCACCGTCTGTCCGTCCCCGAGGGCGTCCGCCTGGACACCGGCTTCGGCGACGGCGACGACATCGGCGTCCACTACGACCCCATGCTCGCCAAGGTGGTCGCCCATGCGCCCACGCGCGCGGAGGCGGTCCGCAGGCTCGCGGGCGCCCTGGAACGCATGGTCGTGCACGGGCCGGTCACCAACCGCGACCTGCTGGTCCGCTCCCTGCGGCACCCGGAGTTCACGTCCGCGCGCATGGACACCGGCTTCTACGACCGGCACCTCGGCGACCTCACCGTCCCGGCGCCCGACCCGTACGCCCCGCTGGCCGCCGCCCTCGCCGACGCGCGCACCCGCTCACCGTTCGGCGGCTGGCGCAACGTGCCGTCCCAGCCGCAGACGAAGCGGTACGCGGTGGGCGGCGAGGAGATCGAGGTGGCGTACACACACGGCCGGTCCGGGCTCACGGCCGAGGGCGTCCAGGTCGTCCACGCGACCCCGTCCCTGGTCGTCCTGGAGTCCGACGGCGTGCGCCACCGCTACGAGATCGCCCGCTACGGCGACCAGGTCCACGTCAACGGCGAGACCCTCACGGCCCTCCCGCGCTTCCCGGCCCCGCAGGCCCAGTACGCCCCCGGCTCCCTCCTGGCCCCGATGCCGGGCACGGTCGTCAAGCTCGCGCCCGGTCTCATCACCGGATCGAGTGTCGAAGCGGGTGAACCGCTGGTGTGGCTCGAAGCGATGAAGATGCAACACGTCATCTCCGCCCCGGCGAAGGGAACGGTGACGGAGGTCCGGGTGACGGAAGGACAGCAGGTCCAGGTCGGCACGCTGCTGGCCGTAGTGCAGGACGCCTAGGGGCGCGGGGAACTGCGCGACCGGCCACGACGAACCCGCAGCCAGACGAACCCCGAGCCAAAGGAGCCACAGTGACGACCATGATCGAATCCGACGAGCACAAGGCACTCCGCGCGGCGGTGACCTCCTTCGCCAAGGCCCACACCGACACCGCAGACCTCTGGCAGGCCGCCGCCGAGCTCGGCTACATCGGCGTCAACCTCCCGGAGGCCTACGGAGGCGGAGGCGGCGGCATCACCGAACTCTCCCTCGTCCTGGAAGAGATGGGCGCCGCGGGCAACCCGCTCCTGATGATGATCGTCTCCCCGGCGATCTGCGGCACGGTCATCGCCCGCTTCGGCACCGAGGCCCAGAAGCAGGCGTGGCTCCCGGCGCTGGCCGACGGCAGCCGCCTCATGGCGTTCGGCATCACCGAGCCCGACGCCGGCTCCAACAGCCACCGCATCACCACCACCGCCCGCCGCGACAGCGCGAGCGGCGACTGGCTGCTGACCGGCCGCAAGGTGTTCGTCTCCGGCGTGGACATCGCCGACGCGACCCTGATCGTCGGCCGCACCGAAGACGCGCGCACGGGCCGCCTCAAGCCCTGCCTGTTCATCGTCCCGCGCGACGCGCCCGGATTCTCCCGCCGTCGGATCGACATGGAACTGAGCAGCGCGGAGAAGCAGTTCGAACTCGTCCTGGACGACGTGCGGCTCCCGGCCGACGCCCTGGTGGGCGACGAGGACGCCGGGCTGCTGCAGCTCTTCGCCGGTCTGAACCCGGAGCGCATCATGACGGCCGCCTTCGCGATCGGCATGGGCCGTCACGCCCTGACCCGAGCGATCGCGTACGCCCGCGAACGCACCGTCTGGGACACCCCCATCGGCGCCCACCAGGCCATCGCGCACCCCCTCGCGCAGGCCCACATCGACCTCGAACTGGCCCGCCTGATGATGCAGAAGGCGGCCGGCCTGTACGACGCGGGCGACGACGCGGGTGCGGGCGAGGCCGCCAACATGGCCAAATACGCGGCGGGGGAGGCGTGTGTGAAGGCGGTCGACCAGGCCGTGCACACCCTCGGCGGCAACGGCCTCACGCGGGAGTTCGGCCTCGCCCGGTTGATAACGGCCTCCCGCGTGGCTCGTATCGCCCCGGTGAGCCGGGAGATGATTCTCAACTACGTCTCCCACCAGACCCTGGGCCTGCCCAAGTCGTACTGAACCGTCTCACCGGCCGCACCGGCCCGAAGCGCCCGAACCGGCACACCCACGTGCCCGGCGCCCGAGGAGGAACCATGTTCCGCAGCGCGTACGCAGACGTCCCGCCCATAGAACTCCCCATCCACGACGTCGTGCTGGGCCGCGCCGCCGAGTTCGGCGAGCTGCCCGCCCTCGTCGACGGCACGGACGGCACCACCCTCACGTACGACCAGCTGGACCGGTTCCACCGGCGGGTCGCCGCGGCCCTCGCCGAGGCCGGGGTCGCCAAGGGCGACGTGCTCGCCCTGCACAGCCCCAACACCGTCGCGTTCCCGATCGCCTTCTACGCGGCCACCCGCGCGGGCGCCACCGTCACCACGGTGCATCCGCTCGCCACCGCCGAGGAGTTCGCCAAACAGCTCGGCGACTCGGCCGCCCGCTGGATCGTCACCGTCTCGCCGCTGCTGCAGACGGCCCGGCGGGCCGCCGAACTCGCGGGCGGCGTAGAGGAGATCTTCGTCTGCGACACCGCCCCCGGGCACCGTTCGCTGGTCGACATGCTCGGCTCGGCGGCCCCCGAACCGCAGATCGCCATCGATCCGGTGGCCGACGTCGCGGCCCTGCCGTACTCCTCAGGCACCACCGGCGTCCCCAAGGGCGTCATGCTCACCCACCGGCAGATCGCCACCAACCTGGCCCAGCTCGAACCGGCGATCTCCGCGGGTCCCGGCGACCGCATCCTCGCCGTGCTGCCCTTCTTCCACATCTACGGGCTCACCGCCCTGATGAACGCCCCGCTGCGGCAGGGCGCCACGGTCGTCGTCCTGCCCCGCTTCGACCTCGAGACGTTCCTCGCCGCCATCCAGAAGCACCGCATCACCGGCCTGTACGTGGCCCCGCCGATCGTTCTCGCCCTCGCCAAGCACCCGGCGGTCGCCGCCTACGACCTGACGTCGCTGAAATACGTGATCAGCGCGGCCGCACCGCTGGACGCCGGCCTCGCCGCGGCCTGCGCCGAGCGCCTGAACCTCCCGCCCCTGGGCCAGGCCTACGGCATGACGGAACTGTCGCCGGGCACCCACGTCGTCCCCCTGTCCGCCATGCGCGAGGCGCCCGGCGGCACCGTCGGCCGGCTCATCGCCGGCACCGAGATGCGGATCGTCTCCCTCGACGATCCCGACAAGGACCTCGGCGTCGGCGAGGCCGGCGAGATCCTCATCCGGGGACCCCAGGTCATGAAGGGCTATCTGGGCCGCCCCGACGCCACCGCCGACATGATCGACGACGCCGGCTGGCTGCACACCGGCGACGTCGGG
Source organism: Streptomyces sp. SAS_272 (assembly GCF_052543235.1). Classification (NCBI taxonomy): domain Bacteria; kingdom Bacillati; phylum Actinomycetota; class Actinomycetes; order Kitasatosporales; family Streptomycetaceae; genus Streptomyces; species Streptomyces sp. SAS_272. The sequence goes on from NZ_JBMNDR010000008.1 coordinate 108,091, forward strand.
CGGGTCGACGAGGACGGCTGGCTGTTCGTCGTCGACCGCGTGAAGGAACTCATCAAGTACAAGGGCTTCCAGGTGGCCCCCGCCGAACTCGAGGCGCTGCTCCTCACCCACCCGCAGATCGCGGACGCGGCCGTGATCGGCGTCTACGACGACGACGGCAACGAGGTCCCGCACGCCTTCGTGGTCCGTCGGCCCACCGCCCCCGAACTCGCCGCGGGCGAGGTCGCGATGTACGTCGCCGAACGGGTCGCCCCCTACAAGCGCGTCCGCCGCGTCACCTTCGTCGACGCCGTGCCCAGAGCCGCCTCGGGCAAGATCCTCCGCCGCCGGCTGCGGGAGCGCGCATGACGACGGCCGCGGCGCCCCTGATCGGACGCACCCGCGCGCGGGGCGTCGAGACGCTCAGCCTCGACGCGCCCGCCACCCGCAACGCCCTCTCCTCGGCGCTCGTCGGCGCCCTCGCCGACGCCCTCGCGGACTGCGCCGAGGACCCCGGCGTCCGCGCGGTCGTCCTCACCCACACCGGCGGCGCCTTCTGCGCCGGCGCCGACCTGCGCGACCCTCCCGACCCGGACGCGTTCGTCGGCCTGCTGCGCCGGATCGTCGCCCTGCCGAAGCCGGTCGTCGCCCGCGTCGCCGGGCACGTCCGGGCCGGCGGGCTCGGCCTGCTCGCCGCCTGCGACGTCACGGCCGCCACCACCGCGTCGACCTTCGCGTTCACGGAGGTCCGGATCGGGGTGGCGCCTGCGGTGATCTCCCTGCCGCTGCTCCCGCGCACCGACCCGCGGGCCCTCGCCCGCTATTACCTCACCGGTGAGCGCTTCGACGCCCCCGAGGCCGCCCGGATCGGCCTGCTGACCGCGGCCGGCGACGACGTCGACGCCGTCCTCGACCCCGTCCTGGAGGGGCTCCGCAGATCCGCCCCGCAGGGGCTGGCCGAGACGAAACGGCTGCTCACGGCTAGGGTGCTGGAGGCATTCGACCGGGATGCCGCCGATCTCACCGCACTCTCGGCACGGCTGTTCTCCACCGCCGAGGCCCGCGAAGGGATGACGGCCTTCCTCGAACGACGGGATCCGGCATGGGCGCTGTGAGCGCGGTGGACCGCGACCGTGTCCCCAAGCAGGACCGCAGCCGGGCCACCCGGCAGCGGCTTCTCGAGGCCGCCGTCGCCTGCCTCGGCGAGCACGGCTGGGCGGGCTCCACGGTCTCCGTCGTCGCCGAACGCGCGGGCGTCTCCCGCGGAGCCGCCCAGCACCACTTTCCCACCCGCGAGGATCTGTTCACCGCGGCCGTCGAGTACGTCGCCGAGGAACGCTCGACCGCGTTGCGCGCCCTGTTCCCGCAGGGCGCGGCCGGCGACCGGCGGGCGGTCGTCTCCGCCCTCGTCGACCTCTACACCGGCCCCCTCTTCCGCGCCGCCCTGCACCTGTGGGTGGCCGCCTCCAACGAGGAGCAGCTGCGCCCGCGGGTCACCGAACTGGAGGCCCGGGTGGGCCGCGAGTCCCACCGCATCGCCGTGGAGCTCCTCGACGCCGACGAGTCCGTGCCCGGGGTCCGCGAGAAGGTCCAGGGACTCCTCGACATGGCCCGCGGCCTCGGCCTCGCCAACCTCCTCACCGACGACGGGCCGCGCCGCGCGCGGGTGGTGGCGCAGTGGGCGGCACTGCTGGACGAGGCGCTCGGCTGAGGGCGGTGCCGGTCGGGGCGCGTCGCCACGGGGCTGAGCCGAGCCACCTTCAGGGGCCGAGCCGCTCTCCACGCTCCAGGGGCCGTCGGGCTCTGCCACGGTCCAGGTGTCATCGGGCTCCGCCATGCTCCAGGGGCCGAGCCACGCTCCAGGGGCCGTCGGGCTCTGCCACGGTCCAGGTGTCGTCGGGCTCCGCCATGCTCCAGGGGCGGAGCCGCTCTCCATGCTCCAGGGGCGGTGTCGTTCGGCCGGGTCAGGGGCTGAGCTGCTCTACGCTGCAGGTGTCGTCGGGCTCCGCCATGCTCCGGGGGCCGAGCCGCTCTCCACGCTCCAGGGGCCGTCGGGCTCTGCCACGGTCCAGGTGTCGTCGGGCTCCGCCATGCTCCAGGGGCGGAGCCGCTCTCCATGCTCCAGGGGCGGTG